>JBHENE010000186.1:0-5357 GCA_046262215.1 Chthoniobacterales bacterium
GTCGCGCCGCGGACCTCCAGCCAATGCTCGACCTCGCGTAACGGACGGCGCGTCTTGCGTGTGGGATGACACAAGGGCGAGCGCAAACAACGGCCGGTCTCGGAACTCGTGTGCGCCTCAATCTCGGCGAGCGTTCCTTGGACCACGACTTCGCCGCCGTCCATCCCGGCGCCCGGGCCAAGATCGATGATGTGGTCCGCGCGGCGCATCGTTTCCTGGTCGTGCTCAACCACGACGAGCGAATTCCCTTTCGCGCGCAGCGCCGTTAATGTGTCGAGCAGCCGCAGATTATCGCGCGAATGCAATCCGATCGTCGGCTCGTCCAGCACGTAGAGGACGCCCCGCAGATTCGAGCCGAGTTGTGCCGCCAGCCGAATGCGCTGCGATTCCCCGCCACTGAGCGTTTTCGCGGAACGCCCCAGCGCGAGATATCCGAGCCCTACATTCTCCATGAACGCGAGCCGCTGTTCGATCTCCGGCACGAGATCGGCCGCGATCGTCTTTTGATTTCCCCGGAACCGTAGTCGGCGGAGCGCCTCGAGCGCTTCCCGCGCCGACAGCGCGGTGATTTGATGGATGCTTCTTCCCTGTAGCCGAACATGGCGCGCGACAGGATTCAAGCGCGAGCCATGACAGGCCGCGCATTCGCTGGTTTCGTCATCCTCGATCCACTCGAACTCCCGGTCCGCCGCGACTTCGTTCTCGAGCGCGGACTCGCCCGTCTCTTCCGCGCCAGTTTGCCTGGCCTGATTCCAAATCTCGCCGAATCCGCCGCATTCCTCGCAGGCGCCATGCGGTGAGTTGAACGAAAACAATCGCGGGTCGAGCTCTTCAAAAGCGCGCCCGCAGCCGGGGCAGCTCATCTCTGTGCTCATGACCGTGAGCCGGTGTTTCGCATCGAGAAGATGCGCCGTGCCGCGGCCGATCTCCAACGCACGCTGCACCAGGTTGCGCGCTTTCAGAATGCGCCTTGCATCGATCACCCCGACGACCACGTCGATGGTGTGTTCCTTAAACCGCTCGAGCCTCCGGAACCGGGCCACCGGAACGAGATCCCCGTCAACGAAGAGCGTGTCGAATCCCTGCCGCTCCGCCCAGCGCGCAACGTCGGTGTGAAAACCTTTGCGCGCTTTGACGAGCGGCGCCAGCACCTTCAGCAGCCCGCGTTTCGCGCCCACCTCAACCTGTTTCACGATCGCAGCCAGGCTCTGTTTCTCGACCGGCAAATCGCAATCGGGACAGAACTGCGTCCCCGTTTTCGCGAAGAGCAGCCGGAGGAAATGGTAAACTTCGGTTACCGTCGCGACGGTCGATTTGCCTCCGCCGCGTGTGACGCGCTGTTCGATCGCGACGCTCGGCGGCACGCCTTCCACGAGATCGACCTCCGGTTTTTCGAGCTGCTCCACGAACTGCCGCGCGTAAGGCGACATGCTGTCGAGGAAACGGCGCTGGCCTTCCGAGAAGAGGATGTCGAAGGCGAGTGTTGATTTGCCCGAGCCGCTCAGGCCAGTGATGATGACCATCTTGTCGCGCGGAATCGCGAGCGAGATATTCTTCAGGTTGTGCTCGCGCGCCCCGTGGATCTGGATGGCATTGTTCGAACGGCCATTTCTCTCGGGTAGGGTGGGCATCCTGCCCGCCGCGCCCGGCATCCTGCCGGGCGGCACTTCTGCTACACGCAGTGCGACTTCATCGTCTCGCGTGCAATCGACAGAACATCGCCGCGAGACGCGGCGATCGGCGGGCGGGACGCCCACCCTACCCGAGAGAATCTCGCGCAAATATCTCCCGGTGTGTGAGGCATTGATTTTCGCGACGAATTCCGGCGTCCCCATTGCAATCACCTCACCGCCGTCATCACCAGCTTCCGGTCCGAGGTCGACGATCCAGTCGGCGCATTTGATGACTTCGAGATTGTGCTCGATAACCACAATCGTGTTCCCGCTTTCGACGAGCCGCTGGAACACCTTTACGAGCAGGGCCACATCGTCGAAGTGCAACCCCGTCGTCGGTTCGTCGAAGATGAAAAGCTCGCCAAAGGACGAGTCCGTCCGAATGGCGGACTTTCCGGTTTCCGTTTTTCGCTCTCCGGGCTGCGCCAGATGCGCCACCAGTTTCAACCGCTGCGATTCGCCACCCGATAAAGTATTCAGCGGCTGACCGAGCCGGATATAACCGAGCCCAACCTCATCCAGCACATCCAGTGGATCGCCGAGCTTGGCGGATTCGCCGATCTGCGCGAAGAACTGGATCGCTTCGCTCACCGTCATCTGCAGCACGTCGTGGATCGATTTGCCCTCGAGCTTCACCTTCAGCACGTGCGGCTGGAACCGTTTCCCCTCGCATTCGGCGCAGCGCACGAAGAGATCGCTCAGGAACTGCATCTCGATCTTCTCGAAACCGGTGCCGCAGCAGCGTTCGCAGCGTCCGCTGCCGGAGTTGAACGAGAAGGCGCTCGCGGTCAGTCCCTGCGCCATCGCTTCCGGGAGGGCGGCGAACAGCTCCCGCACGCGATCGTAGAGGCCGAGGTAAAGTATCGGAGTCGAACGCGGCGTGCGCGCGAGCTGCGATTGGTCCACCATCACTATGTCGCCGATCCGATGCGCGCCGCTGACGGATTTGCACTCCCCCGGTTCACCTGCCAAGCCGTAGCCTTGCGAAGGCTGGTGCTCCGCCGGCTGTCGTTTGGCCTGCTGCAGGTTCCGATAGAGCACCTCGTTGATAAGCGTGGATTTTCCTGAACCCGATACGCCGGTGACGCAGGTAAAGACGCCGAGCGGAATATCCACGTCGACGTTCTTGAGGTTGTGCTCACGCGCGCCGGTAATTTTGATCGCGGAGCTAAACTTGCGGCGACACTTCGGCACCGGGATGCGCTTTTCGCCTGACAAGTAATCGCGCGTGAGAGAAGGGATCTCTCGGGTAGGGTGGGCGTCTCGCCCGCCGGTTTCGGCATCTTGCCGAAATGATCTTTCGCAACTTCGTGATCGCGAGACGCGATCACCGGCGGGCGAGGCGCCCACCCTACCCGAGACGGCATCGCGCCCAGGATCGCGCGTCAGGAATTTATCGAGCGGGCCGTTGAAGACGACTTCGCCGCCGCGTTCGCCGCGATCGGGGCCGATGTCGATGAGGTGATCGGCGGCGCGGATGATCGCTTCCTCGTGTTCGACGACCAGCAGCGTGTTGCCTTTGTCACGCAGGTTGTGGATCACGCGCACGAGGCGGCGGATGTCGCGCGGATGCAAACCGACGCTCGGCTCGTCCATGACGAAGAGCGTGTTCACGAGGGACGCGCCGAGACAGGTCGTCAGATTCACGCGCTGCACTTCGCCGCCGCTCAAGGTCCGCGTGGAACGATCAAGCGTGAGATAACCGAGCCCGACATCGCAGAGGTAGCTCAGCCGCGTGACAATTTCGCGGCGCAGCATCTCCGCCGTAGACTCGCTCGCCGGGAGCGAGATGCTGGCGAGCAAATCGCGCGTGCGACAGACCGGCATCTGCGCGAGAGCAGGTAACGTCAGCGCGGTCGGAAAAGCTTTGCCGTTGGTCTCCGAGGGCGGCGGCGTGCAGATGCGAAAGTTCAGCGCGTCCGGTTGGAAACGTCCGCCGTTGCAGCTCGGGCAGGTGGTGTAAGCGCGATAGCGGCTGAGCAAAACGCGCACGTGCATTTTGTAGGTCTTGCTCTCCAACCATTTGAAAAAGCCGCGGACCCCGTACCAGCGGTCGCTCTCGTAATCGTCGTCGGTGTATTCGCCGCTCTTCTTCTCGCCGTTGATGACGAAATCCTGGTCGGCCTTCGGCAGCTCCTCGAAAGGGGTGTGCACGTCGATCTCTTCCCGCGCGCAGGCACGCAGGAGATCCTTCTGCGATTCGCCCATCTCCTCGCCCCGAAAGACGCGCACGGCCCCCTGCGCGATCGAGAGCGAGCGATCCGGAATGGCGCGGTTCAGATCGATGGCGATGGTGCGGCCGAACCCGCGGCATTCGGGACAGGCGCCTAACGGGCTGTTGAAACTGAACAGCCCGGGCGTCGGCGGGCGAATGTCGAGATCACAGTGCGCGCAGTGCCAGCCGGTGGAATAGGGGAACTCGGAAGTTTCTTTTCGCTTCGCGGTCGGCGTTCCGCGTTCCGCGATCACATTGAGCTTGCCTTTGCCGAACCGGAGCGCGGTTTCAACCGCTTCCACTAACCGCGCGCGGTTCTCTTCGGAAAGCGTGATGCGGTCCTGGATGACCTGCACGCGCGCGCCGAGGCGGCTGACCTTTTGCTCCGTGTCGACGCGCACAACCTCGCCATCGAGCCAGACGCGCAGGTAGCCCTGTTGCTGGAGAAACCTGAAGAAGTCTTGCGGATCCGTTTTCGCGGGAACGGAGACCCAGAAGGTGACGAGAATGTTTCGGGTAGGGTGGGCATCTTGCCCGCCGGAGGCATCTTGCCGAAACGAACTTTCGCCAGCTACAAAAGTTCGTGAACGCGAGACGCGTTCACCGGCGGGCGGGACGCCCACCCTACCCGGGGCGTGCGACTCCGCATTGTCGCCGAATTGCCGCATTACATCCGCGGCGATCGCCTGCGCGGTCTCAGGCCGAATCTCGCGCTCGCAGCTCGGGCAAAACGCCCTCGCAATCCGCGGCCAGAGCAGTTTCAAATAATCATTGATCTCCGTCATCGTCCCGACGGTGGAGCGCGATGACTTGACCGGGTTCGCCTGCTCGATCGCGATGGCGGGGGGTATTCCGCGAATCTGCTCCACCCGCGGCTTGTCCATCCGGTCGAGGAATTGCCGCATGTAAGGGCTGAAAGTCTCGACATAACGCCGCTGGCCTTCGGCGTAAATGGTCTCGAAGGCGAGACTCGATTTGCCGCTCCCGCTCGGGCCAGTGATGACGGTCAGTTTCCCGAGCGGGAGATCGAGATCGATCCCCTTAAGGTTATTCTGCCGCGCACCGCGAATCTCCACGCAACCGCGATCGGCGGGCGCGGTCACGCAGGGTTTCTCGGCGACCTTTCGGGACACCGGAGATGTTCGTTTCAGCTACTGCGCGGTGCAAATTTTCGGGTAGGGTGGGCGTCTCGCCCGCCGGTGATCGCGTCTCGCGATCACGAACTTTCAAAAGACCGTTTCGGCAAGATGCCGAAACCGGCGGGCGAGACGCCCACCCTACCCGAAACGCTCGGCGACGTTGTCGTGTTGGGCGATGAGCTCGCCCGGCATGTCTTCGCCTACTGACTCGAAGAATTTTGTCTGGCTTTCGAGTTCCTTCTTCCACTCGTCGGGCTTGATCGCGAACAGCTCGCGCATAGTTGCGCGCGAGATGTCGAGACCGCCCAGATCGAAATCCTCTGGGCGCGG
>JBHENE010000187.1:0-12456 GCA_046262215.1 Chthoniobacterales bacterium
CTCTTAAAACAGCTCGTGTTCGACCCGGCCGGGATGAAGCACAGCACCTTCGAGCAGCCCCTCGATCCGTCGCGCACGAAGGAGGCGGCGACAGCGCACAAAGACGGTGAGCCCATGATAGGTCGCTTTCACACTTACCCCCGGGACGCGGTAGAACTTCATCCGCTCGACCAGCGGCTGTGCCGGCGACGGCGACCCCTTGATAACGATGGCCGGGAGAAGCCCCGCCTCAACGCGTCGGATTCTCTCTTCGAGGGGCGTAGCCGAATCAATCGGCGAAACCTGCGCTGAGGCGGCGGAAACAAAACCGCGCATAAGGCCGAAGATGGCGCCCCAGACGATCAGTGCGCCGGAATTCATGAGGCCACCCATAACGTTGGACTGCAGCTGCCAATTCGTCTCACAGAACGTGGTGGGACCGAAATCCTCTTTGCGAGGCCGTTCCTCGTCAAGCCGGAACGACTGCGGCATCCGCGGGCTATTCGCATGCCTTTCGAGTTGAGCGGAAGCGACAAAGACCGAGACATTTTGATAAACCAACCCTCCCGCATCGCCCCCGCACTCAGCGCCATTACCATCCTCCTCGCGGCTCCGAGTTCCTACTCAACGACCTCGCCGAACATCAAGGCCGAAGTCGCGAAGCGGCATGATGATTCGGTGAAGCGGCTCGCTGATCGGATCAAGCAGGTGTCGATCGCGGCGGAGGATCGCGGGTTCCGCGCTGGCCAGCGGCCGAGACTACAAACCCGGCGACCAAATCAGCTACTACATCAAAGGGACGCCGAAGAAGGTCGCCGCCTACGAAGCCGCGAAGCTAGCGAGCGACTTCGACCCGCAAAACCGCGACGAAAACACCGACTACTACGTCGCGAAGCTGGACGAGCTGGTGAAGAAGTTCGGCGGTGTCAGTGGTGCGGCCACGAAGTCATCGACAGAAGCGAAGCAGGAGAGCCTGTTGCTCTAGCGGTATCAACCAGCATACGCTCGGTCTGCTCGTTACTCGCGATGCAGCGCGATGGCGGCGACGTCGTCGTCGAAGCCTTCACCGTCAGACGTTTGATCGAGTTGTGTAATCAGGTCCGGCAGGAAGTCGGCCTTTGCGCCGAGTTGCGCGAAGGCGGCGGCGAGCGTGGCGCCGGTATGTCGTTCGCCGCTCTGTGCCTTCGAACTGAAGAGGCCGTCGCTGTACAGGAGCGCTGCGTCACCCGAAGCAAGCATTGTGACGGTCGGCTCGATCTGTAACGCCGGGAAAATTCCGATCATCGTCGCGCGTGAGGCGTGAGTCTCGATGCGGCCGTCGCGCCGGCGAATGAGGAGCGCCGGATGACCCGCGCCCGCAAACGATAATTCGCCGCTCGTTTTCACCACCGCACAACAGGCGGTCATATAGGCATGGCCACGGAGGGTGCTGTAAAACTCCGCGTTGACGCGCTCGAGGATCGCATGGGCGGTCTGGCATTCGGTGATAGCCTGGTTGAAAAGCAGCGCGGCCAAAGTGGTGAAAAGCGCGGCCGCGACACCATGGCCGGTCGCATCTGCGATCCAGAAGACGGAGCCTCCGTCGCCCAGTTCGCGCCAGCCGTAAACGTCGCCGCCGACTTGAATCAGCGGCTTATAGACCGTTTCTACACGCCACCCTTTTAGAAGCGTCGGCGCCGCGCTCACGATAGCTTGCTGGGTGGTGCGCGCGACCGCGAGATCTGCTTCCTGCGCCTTCCGCCATGCCGCCATCTCTGTGTTTTGAGCACGTAACGTCGCGGTCAATTCCTGTTCACGATCGCGCGCGCGCTTCTTCTCGAGGCTCGCGCCAAGACGTGCCTTGAGCAGAGTCGGATTGAATGGCTTTGGTAGGTAATCTTCAGCCCCGAGCTCGATGCACCGCACGACCGAATCCAGCTCGTTCAGAGCCGAGATCATGATGACCGGGATGTGGCGCAAAGCCTGATCCGCCTTGAGTCGCTGCAGCAGCTCGTACCCATCCATCTCCGGCATCATGATGTCGAGCAGCACAAGATCGACGTCGCTCGCGCGCAGGTGATCGAGCGCTACTTGCCCGCTATCCGCGACGGCAACTGCGTAGCCCTGCCGCTTTAGCTGACGCGAGAGGACGTCCCGGTTGGCTTCAATGTCATCGACCACCAAGACCAATCCTTGTCCATCGGCGGAAGCAGATTCGCCAGCAGCGAGTTTGGCGGAGCCGCTTTCCACAATCTGTCGCGGGTCGCTCGCTGCTCGCGCCTCCGGGACCAACACCGAATCGAAGTTATCGTTGATGAGTGACAACAGCCGTTGCCCGGCCACATGGATCTTCTCGAGATCCGCGAGCAAATTGTTCCCCCCGTCACGCTGTGCTTCTTCGATCAAAAGCGCCGAGAATCCGATGATGTGATTCAACGGTGTGCGGAGGTCGTGCAGCAACCTTCCCGGCAACGGGTGTTGCTCGTGCGCGCCGGCTGCGAGCTCCGAATCGCTCACGGTGCTGCGTTTTCGCTCGCCACCATCTGTCCTCCGCCCGGGCCGAGCAGCGCTTCGATTTTACCTAGCAAGCGAACGAGCTCGACCGGCTTCGTGTCGTAATCGTCGCAGCCGGCTTCAAGCGCTTTCTCGTGATCGCTCGACATCGCATGTGCGGTCAATGCGATCACAGGAATGTGGCGCGTTGCGGGATTCGCCTTCAGGCGCCTGGTAGCTTCCCAGCCGTCGAGTACGGGCAGGCTCATATCCATTAGGACCAGATCCGGCGACTGACTCTGAGTCATCTCGACTCCGCTCGCGCCGTCGAGTGCGAGCAACACTTCGTAGCCTCTGCGCGCAAGGCGCCGCGAAAGCATGTCGCGATTCATCTCATTGTCTTCGACCAGCAAGATCTTCGGCATACGCGCGCCGTTAACGTTAATGGCTCACCGCGCTGCTCGCCACCAAATCCCGTACCTGGTGCAATAGTGCTTCACGCGAATCGCTGGTCTTCTGCAGGATCGTCTCGACCGAGCCAGCAAGTCGCCGCCGGTCGTCGGCGGTAAGGTCTTTCGCCGTCAGAACAACGATCGGGATCGACCGCCATTCCGGATGCTGGCGGACGCAATCAGCGAATTCGAAGCCGTCCATTTCCGGCATCATCAGGTCGAGCAGAATAAGAGTAGGACGTTCCTGCTCCATTTTCTCGAGAGCGACTTTTCCGTTTTCAGCCTCGCTCACTCTCCAGCCTTCCTTCTCCAGGATGTTCCGGGTTACAGCGCGCGCCGCCATGTCATCTTCCACGAGTAACACCGGGCAGGGCGGATTCGCGCAGGTGTACTTTTTCAAGATCTGCGAAAGGCGCGCGCGGTCGACCGGCTTCGTTGCGTAATCGGCCGCTCCGAGGCTGAAGCCACGCTCAGGATCGTCAACCATCGTCAGCATGATCACAGGCACATCGCGCAACTCGACGTCCGTTTTCAGTTCGGTGAGCACGCTCCAGCCGTCCATCTCCGGCATCATGACGTCGAGCGTGATCGCGACGGGAAGGGATTGCCGCGCGAGGCGCAAGCCCGCTTCTCCGCTGGCGGCACAACGAACGGTGAATCCTTCCTTACTCAGAAAGCGTTCGATCAGCTCGCGCTGCACCGGGTCGTCATCGATCACCAGGACGTAGGTCGCATTCGGCGGCAACGGTTCCGCAATCTCGCCATCGCCACCTGCGGTGTTGAGCGCGCGTGGAGCAACCTTGGCGGCTACCTCCGCCTTTGCTTGCTGCACCACCGCGGGGAGCTTAATCGTGAAAACGCTCCCTTCACCCGCGACGCTGTGCACCGTCACGTCGCCCCCCATCATCTGGCAAAAGCGCCGGGTGAGTGCGAGGCCGAGCCCCGTGCCGCCAAACTTCCGCGTGGTCGACGCATCGGCCTGCGTGAAATCCTGAAAGAGCTTCACGATCTGTTCTGCGCTCAACCCGATGCCGGTGTCGGTGACGCGAAAGATGATCCACTCGCCCCCGTTCATCCGTTCACGCGTTGCCTCCAGCGTGACGTCGCCTTCATGCGTAAACTTCACCGCGTTCGACAGGAGATTGAACAGCCCCTGGCGCACCTTGATCTGGTCCGCGTGCATCGAGCCGAGGTTTGTCTCGCACTCGATCCGCAGCGTGTTGGCATTCTTTTCCACTAACGGCCGGATCGTGGAAGCGATCTCCCGGATTAACTCGCCGACGTCGAAGTTCTCGAGGAACAGCTCCATCTTCCCGGCTTCGATCTTCGAGAGGTCAAGAATGTCGTTGATCAGAGCGAGCAGGTGCTTGCCGGAGGAGTTGATCTTCTTCAGGTCAGACCCGAACTCATCCTCGAGCTGACGCTCCGCCGCTTCTTCCTGCAGCATTTCCGAGTAACCGAGAATTGCATTGAGCGGCGTCCGCAGCTCGTGGCTCATGTTCGCCAGGAACAAGCTCTTCGTCTTGTTCGCGGTCTCCGCAGCTTCCTTTGCCTTCGCGACCTGTTCCTCCGCACGTCGTCGCTCCGTCACATCTTCCATCGCCAGCACGAGCAACTCGCCGTGATGACCCGCCTGGAGCTTGCGCGCGTTCAGCAACATCACCCGTCGCCCGATTGCCGGGAAGTCATGCTCCAGCTCAAAATCATTAAACACGGAGCTCTTAGGAACGATGTCCTCCAGTAGTGTTCGCAACGCAGGGATGTCCCACTGGCCATTACCCAGCTCGTAGATCAGCTGGTTCTCCGTCTCCTCCAGCGAGACATGGAACGTCTGGTAAAAGGCGCGGTTACCCGATCGCACCCGCAACGTTGTATCGAGAATCAAGAGCGGCTCGCGCACCGTATCGACGATGTTCTGCGCGTAAGTCTCGATTGCCTTGAGATCCGCTTCCGAGCGTCGCCGCTCCGTCACGTCCTCCATCGCCAACACCAGCAACTCCGCATGGCTTCCGGCGCGCAGCTTCCGGCCGTTCAGCAACATCACGCGCCGGCCGATGCTCGGAAAAGTATGCTCGAGCTCGAAGTCGTTGAACACGGAGCTCGTCGGAATCACGTCTTCCAGAAGTGTGCGAAGCGCCGGGATGTCCCATTGCCCGTTGCCGAGCTCGTAGATGAGCCGGTTCTCCGTCTCATCTGGCGAGACCTGGAAAGTCTGGTAGAACGCGCGATTCGCGCTGCGTACGCGCAAGTTCGTGTCCAACATCAGGAGCGGCTCGCGGACAGTGTCCACGATGTCCTGCGCATACATCTCGATTTCTTCGACTAGAGGGATCATCAGTTGCCTGCCGCAGGCGCGCTACGATAAGCGCCGCTCGCCCTCGACGCAGCGGATACTTTCGGTGGCTTGCGGCGATCGAATCGGGCCTTGAACACGCGAAATCTAGCTAAGAACGCGGCCGAGGTGGAAGAGAGGCACCTGTCACGCGCAGTGATCTCTCGCCTCTGCGCGCGCGAGGCTTTAGGCAGCGGGCGCAGACTCTTCGAGCACGCGATTCAAGCGCTCGAAGTCGATCGGCTTAACCAGGTGCGCGATGAAGCCGGCGTTCCTCGTTCGTGCCAGATCCTCGTCCATCCCATACCCGCTCAGCGCAATGCCGCGCAGCCCGTAGTCGCGCGTCAGCTCCTTCATGAGATCGACTCCGTTACCATCTGGCAGGCCGATGTCGCTGATGACGAGATCGAATTCCTGCTGAGCAGCCAGCTTGCGTGCTGCTTCCACGGTACTCGCGGTCTGCACGTCGTGGCCTTGCTTGCGCAGTAGTCGCGCCAGCACTTGCAAGGTAGGCTGATGATCTTCCACCACCAGCAGCCGGTAGTTGTGCCGCGAACTCGAGAGTGGACGAAGCGGCGCAGTAGTGGCGGCTTCGTTCGCCGCAATGGTTGCAAGCTCGACTACGAAGGTGGCGCCCTGCCCGCGGCCAGCGCTGGCGACATCGATGATGCCGTTGTGCAGCTCGACGATTGTTTTCGAAATCGACATCCCGAGACCGAGGCCGCTCCGCGCGCTTTCCGGTCTGAAGTCGCCCTGCACGAATGGTTGAAAGACGGAGTCGCGGAATTCTTCTTCAATGCCGATCCCGGTGTCAGTAAATTCGAGACGGATCTTGCCGGGCACGGGGTTCGCCGTGCGGACGATAACGCTGCCGTCGGAGGGCGTAAACTTGATCGCGTTTTTCAACACGTTCCAAAACACCTGGTGCAGCCGGCCAGAATCGCCGACCACATGATGGTCGGCCGCTTTCAGCTCGAACTGAAGGTCGACACCATTCATTAGGGCATCGCTCCGCACGATCTCCTCGGTGTCGGTAAGCAGCGAGTGGAGGTCTGCCGTCTCGAGATTCAGCTGCAGAGCGCCACGCGAAATCCGCGTGAGATCGAGCAGGTCGTCAATCAGGCGGGCCTCCAGCTCGACGTTCCGGCGCATCATACCGAGCTGCTCGCGATACTCTGGCTGAATCGCGGTGTCGCGCTCGAGCGCAGCGGCGCACATGAGAACGGGCGTGAGCGGCGTGCGCAGTTCGTGCGAGAGCGCGGCGAGGAATTTGTCCTTTGTGCGGTTCGCTTGCTCCGCTTCGGCCTGCGCCCTCTTTACATCATGAATCTCGGTGTTCGAGCCAATCCACATCAGCACGCCGCCGGTCGCATCGCGCATCGCATGAGCGCGCGAAATGTGCCAGCGCCATTCGCCATCCGCGCGGCGGAAGCGATGCTCGAATTCGAAAAACTCGCCCGTCTCGATCGAGTGCTTCCAGCGCCGTACGTTCTCATCGACGTCGTCCGGATGGATGAACTGCGTCCAGCCCCAGTCACGGATCTGCTCGAAGGAGAGGCCGGTAAACTCCATCCACTGGAGGTTGAAGTAGTCGACGTCCCCCGCCGCCGTAGCGGTAAAGATCTTCTGCGGCATCGACTCCGCGAGAAACCGGAAACGGTCGGCGCTCGCGCGGAGTTGCGTCTCGCTCTCCTGCAATTGTGTGTGCGCGCGCTGCAGTTCCTCGGCGCGGCGGAGATCGTACGCGCGCAGCGCGATCTCAGACTCCATGTGCGCGGCGCGGGACTCGAGCATCTCCCAGGCTTCAGCGGCTTTTCCTTCGCCGCTCTTGGCGCGAACGAAAAGCGTCACATCTTCGACCCGGTGGATGATGAAAATCAGCTCGCCGGCGTCGGAGAAAACCGGCGAGTTGATGGGACTCCAGAAGCGCTCCTCGAACCCCCCGCCGTCCTTCTCGGGACGCGGAACCGGGTAGCGCTGGACCGGCATGAGATCGGCCGTGCGGGTTTCGCGGACGCGTTCGAGTGAGGCGCGGACCGCCCGGACGCCGTCTGCGGCGGGATCGTTCGGGTCGTCGGGGAAAACGTCGAAAACCTTCCGCCCCATGATCGCGGATCGCTCCGTCATGGTCCCGCGGAGGTATGCGTCGCTAACTGCGACGATCGAAAAGTCCTCCGGAGTGACGACTAGGTAGAGCCCGGGCGCCGACTCAAACAGCACCCGAAAAGGCATCGCGGCGTCGTTGCCGGTCGCAGCAGTCCGAACTTCCCCAGCCATCTTGCTGCAGATTAGCAGCGCGTTGCGTGCGAGGGGAACAGTTATTTTCCGACCGCAGGACCGGTCTCCGAAGCATTGCTCGCCACACGGTTCAGCTGCAACGCGTCGCGCAGATGCGGGACTAGGCGTTTCGTGAACTCGACGGAGTCGCCCGCCGATAAGTGCGACCATTCGGGGCAGGTGAAGCTCGCGAGCTCGGGGAAGTCTTCGAAGTAAATGCCGGGCGCGGCAGTTTGCTGGAGGAGCGGATCCCACGTTTTCGCCCGCGGCGTCTGCTGGTCCTCTAGAGTCTTTAACTCGTCCGTGACGGGGAAGCGCACGAACACGAGCTTGCCCCCGCGTGCACGCAGTTTCTCGACCGCGTCCTTAGTTTCGCGATACCGCGCCTCGACCGCTGCATTCATTTTCGCGCCAAACGCTTCGATCGGGACGAAGCTCGGCGGCGGCGGCGGCGTGAAGAGAGCGATCCAACCATGCTTGACCCTGTCTTGCAGGCGGCCGGGCTGCGCGCATTGCTCGACCATGCGGGCGCGGCGTTCGCGGTCAACGGAGCAGAAGTATGGCGGGAACGGCGGCGGGACGAGGGCATGGGGCCGATTCGCGATTGGCAATTTTTTGAGCAACGCTTCGAGCGTGAGGTCGTCCTGCTTCAGGAACGCGAAGCTTTTTTCAAGCGGCATCGACAAGTGGTGACTGACGCGTTGCGCCCAAGTCTGGCCGCGAAAACGCTGGACCGCTTTTTGCGAGCGGTCGAACGGTGGACTCCCTGGCGGGGCAAAGAAGAGGCGCGGAACGACGCTGCAGATAACCGTGCCGTGGAAGTGCTCGTCGTTCGCCAGATCTTCGAGCACGGGATAGGCGCAACTGCCGGCCTCCGCGAGTTGCACCGGCCGATGGCCGAGACCGTTCTCCAGTTGGTCGAGATCGAGGTCGAACCACGCGCGGGAATCGCCAATGAGGACGATTGATTCCGGCTCGACGCGTCGGCGGGCCTCGGTCCAGAGGTCAGCGGTGTCGTTAAGCGTCGGCTCGTAGCCTAACGAGCGACAATAGACTTCCCACGCCGCCGTCGCGATGAACACGCCGACGATGACAGTGACGATAATCCCGCGCCACGGCAGCGCCGGGATCACGCGTTGGAACTCGTCAGAATTGGAAGTAGATGAAGGCATTGCTGTTTCCCTGCGTGAGGATGATCGCGGCGGCCATTAGGAACCACGCAGTGGTGACGGTCCAGCGTGGAAGACGCGCGACGGCGGCTTCGAGTGAGATGTCACGCAGCGACCAGTGCGCGAGCAGGAGGAAGAAGGTCACGATGCCGACCTGCAGGATTTCACGCGTGCTGAGGATGGCGTCCGGATGCGCGTGACGGCCGAACATTCCGCCGATCAGACGGCCGGCGGTCTCAAAGTCGGAGGCGCGGAAGTAAACCCAAGCGATTAGAACGGCGATGTAAGTGATCAATCCGATCAACAACTTCATCGCTGGATGTCCGGCCCACGGAGCGTCTTTGATCGTTCCGCGGAGCAGGCGCTCGATTGCGAGATAAGAACCGTGCAGCAAACCCCAGACAACGAACGTCCACGCGGCACCGTGCCAGAGACCGCCGATGAACATGACGATGATGAGGTTCACCATCGCGCGCGCGGCGCCGCTGCGATTTCCGCCTAAGGGAATGTAGAGGTAATCGCGCAGGAACGTCGAAAGCGATATGTGCCAGCGGCGCCAGAAATCGGAAAAGCCGACGGCTGCGTACGGAAAGCGGAAGTTGTCGCGCAAATGAAAACCGAGGCAAAGCGCGGCGCCGATCGCGCAGATCGAGTACCCGGCGAAGTCGAAGAAGATCTGCCCCGCGAACGCGAGCACGCCGATCCACGAATCAAGCGCGACGAGCGGGCCGCCGTGCCCGAACACGCGATCGGCGGAACCGGCGAGCATCGTGTCGGCGAGCACGACTTTTTCGAAAAGGCCGAGCGTCATCAACGCGATGCCCCAGAGGAAGCGGCCTTCCTGCGGCTTCGGCGGTTGCTCGAGCTGCGGGAGGAAATCGCCGGCGCGTACAATTGGTCCGGCGACCAGCTGCGGGAAGATCCAAACCGCCAACGCAAAGTCGCGGAGCGAGCGTGTCGGCTTCATCACCCCGCGGTAGATATCGAGCGTGTAGCTAAGCGAATGGAAGGTGTAGAACGAAATGCCGATCGGCAGGAAGACATCGAGATGCGGCGGCTTGTATTGGATGCCGCCCCGCGCGAGGACCCAGGTGAAATTCTCGAGCAGGAAATTCCCGTACTTGAAGAAGCCGAGCATGCTCAGGTTCACGGCCACGCTGATCCACAGCCAGACTTTGCGTTCCTGCGGGCTCTGCCGTTTTCCCATCTGCCGGCCGAGATAAAAATCGAGCGCGGTGGTCGCGAAGAGCAACGCGGCGAACGGCGGACTCCACGCGCCGTAGAACAAGTAGCTCGCGACAAGCAACAGATTTTTGCGCCCTTCCCACGAGCGCATCGTCCAATACGCGGTCAGCACGACCGCGAAGAAGACGATGAACGTGAGGGAGTTGAACAACATCGGGCGCCCGTTGTATCAGCCTGTCATTGAACGCTCAACGGAAACATAATGGTGAAACGAGCGTAAAAAATTGCTCCCGCTTTTCGCGAACTGGTGGCCTTTCGGCGAGCGCCGCGCCGATGCTGGTTTCGATGCAGAGCCCATCGCGGCTCACGTAGCAGTGCGTGAAAACTAACGGGAGCGACAGGTAGTGCCGCGGAGTCCCTCGACTTCCGCCTTCGCGAAGGCTTCGGCGGACGAGTCGCTCGGGATGACGGCTGTCGCCACGGATGGACACACATGAAACACGGATGGCGAAGAACGCGCAGACGGCCCCCGTGCAATGAAGGCATTTAGCCGCCAGGTGTGCGCGCTTTTCGTATGTCGCGGCCGATCTGACGAACCTGGAGCAGGAGTGGGCGCGGTAAGATCGAGATGGTGGAGTTGATCGGGCACCCGGCCGCTCGGAGACCATCGGCGACCCAGTTGTTGCAGTTGTGAAAAGCGGAGTAATGACCGCGGGCGCGATACCAATCCGGCGCAAGCTGAATCGGCTGGCCGGCTGAGTCGAGAGCGTAGGTTTGATTGATGTATCGGCAGAGCCGGTCGAATCCGGCAAGCGAAAGGTCGATGGCCACGACAGCGGGGCGCGGCTGGTCGAACGAATCAAAGCCTTCCGCCAGCAGCACGGTCCGGTCCGAGCCGCGGAGAGCGTGGAAGGCGGTCCGCACTGTCAGCGGTTTGCGATAGCCATCGTCTTCGCCCCAGCCGACTTCGATGTATCTGAATTGTCCGTAGTCGTGGCTGGTCGGCCACACGCCGCGTGGGATTTCATTCCGTCGCACTGCAATTCCGGTATGGAGGAGGCTGTGATTCACGACGTAGACGGTGCGAGATGGCTCCCCCGCTCGAGGTGGCCACAGCGACGTCGCCCGATTCGCGCAGCCTGAAACCGAAAGTGCGACGATGGCGAAAAGCGCGAGGATCGGGCGGGACCTTCTACCGCGCACGCTCAGGCGCTCGCTCATCGTGCTTATAACGTGAGACCGGATCTTCAAAGCGTGTGAAGCACGAACTTGATTGCGCTGGGACGACGCTCTGAGCATAACAACAACATGACACGCATCGCCTCGCTTACTGGAACGCTCGCCGCACTGACAATCTTCGCGACGGCCAACTATTCATACTCTGCGGAGAATGACCTCGCGCCAATCAAAGGCGAGATCACGAAGCGGCACGATGAGGCAGTGAAGCGGTTGCAGGATTGGATCAAGCTGCCATCGATCGCGGCGGAAAATCTGAACTCCGCTGAAGGCGCGGAGTATATGGTGAAGCTCGCGAAAGAGGCTGGTTTTCAACAGGCGGCGGTGATCCAGACTGACGGAAAACCGGGTGTCTATGCGACGCTCGATGCGGGCGCTGCCAAGACCGTCGGGCTCTACTTCATGTATGACGTGAAGCAGTTCGATCCGAAGGAGTGGACCTCGCCGCCGCTCGATGCTGCGTTGGTCGATAAACCGGGACTCGGCAAGGCGATCGTCGGTCGCGGCGCGGTCAATCAGAAGGGACCGGAGTCGGCATTTCTCGCGGCGCTCGTGGCGATCAAAGGTGCGAACAAGAAGCTGCCGGTGAATCTCGTGATGATCGCAGAAGGCGAGGAGGAGATTGGTTCGCCGCATATCGCGCAGCTCGCGTTACGACCTGAGGTGCAGGCGGCGTTATCAAAAACAATCGGCGTTTTCATGCCCTCAGCCTCGCAGGATCTCGATGGGATCGTGCAGGTCGGCCTCGGCGCAAAAGGCGTGGTCGAGCTTGAGCTGGTTTCGAGCGGTGAGAAGTGGGGCCGCGGTCCAGCGAAGGACATTCACTCGTCGTTGAAAGCGATGGTGGATTCGCCCGCGTGGCACTTAGTGAAGGCGCTCAACACGCTCGTGAACGACGACGGCAACGAGATCACAATCGACGGTTATCCGAAGCCGGCGCCGATCAGCGAAGACGAGAAGAAGATGATCGTCGATGCGGCGAAGAAGCGCGACGAGGCGAGCGCGAAGAAGCAGATGGGCGTGCAGCATTGGATCGGCGATCTGCCGTGGGACCAGGCGAACGTCCGCCTTGAGTCGCAGCCAACCGCGAATATCGAAGGCCTCGTCGGTGGTTACACTGGACCGGGAGGCAAAACGGTTTTGCCACACAAGGCGGTGGCGAAAATGGATTTCCGTTTAGTGCCCGGCATGCACGCCGCTGATGTCGTGCCCGCGATCAAAGCGCACCTCGCGAAGCGCGGTTTTGGCGATATCGAGGTGAACATGAGCGGCGGCTACGATCCGACGAGTACCTCGGCTAATTCGCCGCTGATTCAGGCGCAGATAGCGGTTTTGAAACGCGCGGGCATTGACC
>JBHENE010000188.1:0-7754 GCA_046262215.1 Chthoniobacterales bacterium
AAATCACGCCGATCGAGAAAGGCGGTTCGGATCGGCGCTTCTATCGCGTTCGCACTGGACCCGAGAACACCCTGATTCTCGTGAAGTACAATCGCGAGCGCGCGGAGAATCGTCTCTACGTTCGCGTCGCGGAGTTTCTGGCCGACAACGGAATTTGCGCGCCCAAGATTTATTTTCACGACGAAGGCGAGGGATTGATCTGGATCGAAGATCTCGGCGAAAAGGATCTTTGGAGTCATCGCGAGCGCGCTTGGACGGAACGCCGCGCGTTGTATCGATCAGCCCTCGAACAGATCGCCCGGCTGCATTCGCTGCCGCACCACGCCGCTGACGGAATCCGCGATGATCTCCCAGCGGAATTCGACGCGCCGCTCTATGCGTGGGAGCAGCAGTATTTTTTCGAGAACTGCCTCGCGCGCCATTTCAACCTCGCGCCTGAGCTCCTGGCAGAGCTCTCCGCGTCACCGATGCTCACCGCCACAGCCGAGCGGCTCGCGAGCTTGCCGCGCGTTCTCGTGCATCGCGACTTCCAATCGCAGAACATCGTCGTGCGAGATGGTCGGGCGCATTTGATCGACTTCCAGGGAATGCGGCCCGGTCTGGCGGAGTACGATCTCGCATCGTTGCTCTACGATCCGTACGTGCAGCTGCAGCAGACCGACCGCGATGAGCTGTGCGCGATCTATCGCGACTTACGCGCGGACACTGTCCGCGCCTCCTGCGCGGAAGATGAAGACGTCTTCCGCCTCTGCGCGATGCAACGTCTCATGCAGGCGCTCGGCGCTTACGGTTATCTCGGTCACGTCCGCGGGAACGCCGCCTTCCTTGGCCACATTCCGGCGGCACTCGACTCCCTCTGTTCGGTCACTGCCGGGGTCGATGGTGCCGAGCCGCTGTATCGTCTGCTTGTGACCTTGCAGTAGCGGAACGAGTGCTGGCGCGTTCACATCACGTGCCGCCGTCTTCTGTAGCGGCGGTCTGTGACCGCCGATCGATGTGTAGCTCGAAGCCGACGTTGCGCTTACAAAGCGCCGCTACAGAAGACAATGCGGTTCCGTATCTAGCTGAGGTTAACGAACGAACGGGTTTGTTTTCCGCTCGTGGCCTATCGTAGTTGTCGGCCCGTGACCGGGCAGCACCATGACATTGTCATCAAGCGTGAAAAGCTTGCGTTTGATCCCGCTGAAGAGCAGCTCACTATCGCCACCGGGTAAGTCCCATCGACCGACGCCGCCCGCGAAAAGAACGTCGCCGCCGACGAGAAATTGATCCGGCTTCGAGTAGAAGCACAGGCTTCCCGGCGAATGTCCCGGCACGTCGAGGACGTCGAATTTCGCGCCGGCGAACTCGGTATCGGTCGTCTCAGCGATTAGAAAATCTGGCTCCGCTGGCTCGATCTCGAGCTGAAAGCCGTAGCTGCGAAAGAACTCCGGATCGGAGATCATCGGCACGGTGTCCGCGTGACATCCGATTTTGCAGCCAAAGCGTCGTTGGATCTTCGCGACATCGGGGACGTGATCGAAGTGTCCGTGCGTCAGGAGCAAAAGTGCAGGTGTGACGCCTCGTTGCTCGAGCCAGGCACAGGCGCCATCCGGCGCATCGAACAATATCGCGCCACCGGGGGCGTGTAGCAGATAGCAATTTGTCTCGAAGATGCCACCGCAGAAAGTCTCGTAGATCACCGGCGCATTCTGCCACCGATCCCGACGCTGCGCGAACGAGCCACCTCGTTGATCATTGTTCCTTTAGCGGAACGGAAACTGCATCAAACGGAGCGTGGCCGGCGCTTTTCGTGCACCTTATTTGAATCTTCCGGTGACTTGGTTGTCGTATACTTAACAGCATTAACTGTTCTCCAGCCGTCTTGCGCCCCATTTGAATTCTGCGATTCTTCCGAACCTCTTTTTCCTTGAATGAAGCCTAAATCTCGTCCGCTGGTGGCAGTCCCTGCTGTTCTTCTCACGCTGGTGCTGGCTGCCCAGCCGCTGCTCGCGAAGTCCGACCTGGAGCAGGTCGCCGTCTCAGTCGGGCGCCTTCTCGAAGAGGGTCATTACACGCACCAGCCGCTTAACGACGAGGTGTCGAAGAAGTTTCTCCGCACCTATCTCGAGATTCTTGATTTCAGCCATCTCTTCTTCACGCAGCAGGACGTGGATATGCTGACTGTGAAGTACGGCACGTCGATCGATGACGATGTGTTGCTCGGGAACTTGAAGCCCGCTTACGAGATCTACGAGCTCTACCAAAGCCGCGTCGACGCACGTGTCGCAAACGTGAAGGAACTGCTGAAGCAGCCGATCGATGAACCAGCTGATGCGACGATCGAGTTGAGCCGCCAGAAGGCACCGTGGCCGAAGGATGCGGCCGACGCCGACAATATTTGGAAGGCGCGAATCGCGAACGAATTGCTGCAGGAGAAGATGAGCGAGCATCCGATCGAGCCGGGGCCTCAGCTCGTCGCGCGGCGGTACGACCGCCTGATGCGCAACGTGCACGAGGAAGATCAGCCCGAGCAGGTGAAACTCTTTCTTTCCGCACTGGCGCAGACATATGACCCGCACTCGGAATACCTGAGCAAAGCGGACCTGAAGAATTTCAGCATCAACATGGGCCTCTCGCTCGTCGGCATCGGGGCGATGCTGCGTTCGGAAGACGGTTACGCAAAGATCGAGACTCTCGTCGCCGGCGGGCCGGCGCAGAAGCAAGGCGGCATTAAAGTCGGCGACCGGATTACAGCCGTCGCGCAGGGTGCGGCGGAGTTCGCCGATGTGCGCGACATGCGCCTCGACCAGGTCGTTGAGATGATCCGCGGGAAAAAGGGGACCAAAGTGCGGCTCCTCGTTATTCCTGCCGACGCAGCGGATCCTTCGAAGCGCAAAACGATCGAGATCGTGCGCGACGAGATCAAGCTGAAGGATCAGGAAGCACGCGCCGACATCATCCTGAAGAAGGATCACAACGGGCAGCCGGTGAAGCTCGGCTGGATCACCTTGCCGTCCTTCTACGCGGACATGGACAAGCATCAGAAGAGCACCACGAAAGATGTGCTCGCTCTCCTGAAGCGCCTGAAGAAAGAGAACGTCGCCGGGTTGGTCGTGGATCTGCGTCGCAATGGCGGCGGCTCGCTTGAAGAAGCGATCGCGTTGACCGGACTGTTCCTGAAATCCGGTCCGATCGTGCAGACCAAGGGTTCGAACGGGAACATCGTCGTCTCGAGCGATCCGGATCCCGGCGTCGCTTACACTGGGCCGCTCGTTGTGCTGACCAGCCGGCAAAGCGCCTCCGCGAGCGAGATTTTCGCCGCTGCGTTACAGGATTATGGGCGCGCGCTGACAGTCGGGGACAAGAACACTTTCGGCAAAGGCACGGTCCAGACCATCCTCGAGATTGGGCGGTTTACCTCACTGCTCGGCAGTCATTCGCAGGAAGATGGCGCTCTGAAATTGACGATCCAGAAGTTCTACCGCGTCGCTGGCGGTTCGACGCAGCTGCATGGTGTCGCCTCGGACATTGTCTTGCCGTCGCTGACTGACTTGCCGGAATACGGCGAGGGCGCATTGAAGAACTTCCTGCCGTACGACGAGGTTCCGAAAGCGAAGTACACGAAATGGCCGGAGTCGCCGCAGGTGTTCCTCGACGAACTCAAGCACCGCTCTGAAGCGCGCGTGAAGGAGAACCCTGAATTCCGTTTCGTGATGGAAGATATGGAACGGCTGCGCCGCAAGCTGGACGACAACCGGATTTCACTGAATGAAGACGTTCGGCGCGCAGAAATGAACGAAGATAAGCTCCGCAAGGAAGCTCGTTCGAAGGACCGGCTCGCGCGGCAGACGGAGGACACCCGTATTTTCCGGCTGACACTAGACACCGTCGACAAGCCGAACCTGCAGATGATCACGCTCCCGGGTAAGATCGCGGCAAACGATAAGAAGCCGGCGCCTGAAGCAGCTTCGGATTCTGACTCAGATGTGCTCGATGCCGCCGATGCGACGAAAGAGCCGACGCTCGATCCCGAACGGGAAGAGACGCTGAACATTCTGAGCGATCTCGTCGACCTGTCTCAGGGGCCGAAGACGGCGAGCGCCGCAACGGCGCCAGTCCAGCCCGAATAGCTTCCGATGAGCCAGGCGGGCTTTTTAGCGCCGCCACATCGGGAACAACGACGGGTCGAAGCCGCGCAGATTGCGCCGCGGATCACGCACATCCCGGCGCTGCATCGTCGCGGGCGCTTCAGCCCGTGACCGGCCGCGCGGCGTGACACCGAAGACGGTCACTGGCGTGCCGACTTCGACCGCATTGAACAATGCGATCGCATTCGCCTCGGGAAGGCGGACGCACCCGTGCGAAGCTGCATAGCCGGGGAGGTAACCAGCGTGCATTCCGATTGCGCCGTTGAAGCGCATGAAATAACGCATCGGCGCCGGCGCGAATCGAGCACCGCGCGGGACCGGCATATCCGAGTCTGCATCCGAGACGATGGTGGCGCCGGTGGCATCGACGATCTGGCCATACATGTTCGAGAAGTGATTCCGCTCTTTCTCGATGATTTGGAACGATCCCGTTTCGGTGAGGTGCCCGGCACGGCCACTGGAGATCGGGGTGGATAGAACAGGACGCCCGTGTTGAAGCAGCCAGGCCGTCTGCTCCTGCAGGTCGATCTCGACCGAGTAGCCGCTCGGCGATTCCGCGAAACCCGAGATACTTAGGAATGACGATGCGAGGAGCGCGAAAAAAAGACGAGGCGTCATAGCGGATGTTAAACCCGCGTCGACCGGGGAAGTTGCAGCGACAGCCAGCTTATCGCGCTACCCGCGCTGCGTGGCGTAGCTACTAAGACGCACACGCGATAGCTACACAGCGATCGGCGCTTTGATGCTCGGATGCGGTGTGTAGTCGAGCAGCGTGAAGTCTTCGAACCGGAACGAGTGGATATTCCGGACCTCCGGATTGAGCTGCATGCGCGGCAGCGGCCTGAAGGCACGGCTTAGCTGCTCGCGCGTCTGCTCCAGATGATTCTGGTAGAGGTGGAGGTCGCCGAACGTGTGAACGAACTCACCCGGCCGAAGACCCGACACTTGCGCCACCATCATCGTAAGCAATGCGTACGACGCGATGTTAAATGGCACACCGAGGAACAGATCCGCGCTGCGTTGATACAGCTGACAGCTCAGCTCGCCATCAGCGACGTAGAATTGAAACAGCACGTGACACGGCGGCAGCGCCATTCCGCGCAGCTCCGCCGGATTCCAAGCGCTGACGATTAATCGCCGGCTCATCGGATCCTCCCTCAGCTGCGTGATCACCTCATCGAGCTGATTCACGCTCGATCCATCGGCGCCGCGCCAATCCGCCCACTGTGCACCGTAGACACGGCCGAGATCGCCGTTCTCGTCCGCCCATTCATCCCAAATGGTGACGCCGTTTTCGCGCAGGTAACGCACGTTCGTCTCGCCGCGAATAAACCAGAGCAGCTCGTGAATGATCGACCGCAGATGCAGCTTCTTCGTCGTCAGCAGCGGGAAATTCTCGCGTAAATCGAAGCGCGCCTGTGCTCCGAAAACCGAAAGCGTTCCAACCCCGGTCCGATCATTGCGAGGCCGGCCGTGCTCGAGCACCAGGCGGAGCAAATCGTGATATTGACGCATGAGATAAAGCTAGTGATGCGGGTCCGGCGCGCAGATGATCAGCAGCTTCCCCGATCATCTGCACCGCGCTTCAGGACCAGCATCTAGCTCATGAACTCCACGGCCGGCAACAGAATCCTCATCGTCGAAGATGAGCAGGACGTCGTCGACATGCTGACGCTCACCTTGAAGAAGGCCGGCGGCTTCACTGTCTCCGTCGCGAGCGATGGAGCCGCGGGGTTGAAGAAGGCGCGCGAAGAACTTCCCGCGCTGGTCATCCTCGATCTGATGCTTCCGAAAATGCCCGGCGTTGAAGTGTGCAAAGTGTTGAAGAACGACGGCGCGACGCGGCACATCCCGATCATCATGTTAACAGCCAAGGCCGATGAGATTAACCGCATCGTCGGGCTAGAAGTCGGCGCTGATGATTACGTCACGAAGCCATTCAGCCCGCGCGAGATCGTATTGCGAATCAAGGCGATCATGCGACGCGGCAAGGCGGACGCCGCCGACGAACAGATGTCGATCGGCACGATCACGGTCGATCCGGGCCGGCACCGCGTGACCGTCGCAGGTAAACGGGTGCGGCTCACGAGTGTGGAGTTCAAGCTACTGAGCATGCTGATGTTGCGTCGCGGCCGGGTGCAGTCGCGCGACCGTTTGCTGAACGAAGTTTGGGGCTACGAAAGCCTCATCGATACACGCACGGTCGACACACACGTCCGCCGGCTCCGCAAGAAGCTCGGCAAAGCAGCGGACGCAATCGAGACAGTGCGCGGCTTCGGTTACCGCGTGCGCGAGGGCTAGGCTTACGGAACAACGTCCTCCTCATGTCGGGTCTAACGGAACGTAGGCTTAACCGGGCGATCTCCGGGCTGCTGGAACGCGACGACGAGCTGTGCGTTACCGCAATCGCCGACGACGAAGAAATCGATCAGCTGGAAAAGCAGGTCGACAAGGACGGAGTAGACCTGCTGCTAAGATTTCAACCGGTCGCGTCTGATGTGCGCCGAGTGGTCTCGGCCATGAAGCTAAGCTCCAACCTGGAACGCATCGCCGACCAGGCAGTTAATATTGCGCGCAAAGGTCGCAAACTGAACAAGCATCCGCGGCTGGCCGAGTGTGACTTCGTGGCACCGATGCATTCACACGCGATGTCGATGTTCAAAGACAGCGTCGAAGCTTACATCCGTGAAAACGTCGAGCTCGCGATGGCCCTGAAAGCTTACGACAAGGTGCTCGATGAAATGAATGCGAACGCCAGCCGTCGCTTGATCCAACGGATCCTGAGCAACTGCGCGGGTACCAAAATCTAATGTTCATCGCACGGCACCTGCAACGCGTCGGTGATCATGCTACGAACATCGCAGAGGACGCCGTTTACGCGGCCGCGGACATTCGGCACCAGCCGTTCGTGCCGTCAGAATCATCCTGAGGCCGCTGTAGCCGGAGGAAATCTGTTCTGCCCTAGTTGCTCTCTCATCGTGCCCGACGCCCGTCTGCGGCAGGTCCATGGTTGCTCCTTGAACCCGATGGTCGCTGGAACGGGAACGTACAGCATTCGTCATCGCGCACGCAGCGACAGAGCAACACAGCGAGGATCGCGCCGATGAACGGAGCGCTCACGTAGATCCAAAGATGCTCGAATCGCCCTGAGATCAGCGCAGGGCCGAGCGAGCGCGCCGGATTCATCGACGCGCCGGTAATCGGACCCGCAAACATCGCCTCCAGCGCGACGACTGAGCCGATCGCTATCCCCGCGATGATGCCCTTTTCCTTCGCTCCCGTCGAGACACTGAGGATGACCCACATCAAGATGAAAGTGAGGATTACCTCGAGCACGAACGTCTGGAGCACCGGGCCTGCAGGCGTTGTCAGGCCGAGCCTCTCATTCTCCGGAAACAGGCCGCGCAATGTTGCGCTCGCGGCGATCGCGCCGAGCGATTGGCTGACCAGATACGGAAGTACAAGAGCGGCGTTGAAACGACCAGCGGCAAAAAAACCAAGCGTAACCGCCGGATTCAAATGCGCACCGGAGACATCGCCAACCGTGTGAATCATCGCGAGAACAATGAGCCCGAAAGTGATCGCGACCCCGGCGTGTGAGATGATGCCTCCCGTCGTTTGATC
>JBHENE010000189.1:0-34318 GCA_046262215.1 Chthoniobacterales bacterium
TTCGTCCCAGCGTTGCACATGCGGCTCACGGATGAAGAGCAGACCGATTAAAAACACCACGAGCATGAGCCATGGTGTAGGTCGCTGCATCGCGGCAGAAAGTAGGAAGGCGATGCCGCAAAAACAAATCAATTAGTCCGCACGTCAGCGGCTTAACTCGAGCATCCGCAGGAGCGGCGCTTCCGCTCTTTTCCGCAGTGGCTCGGGCAGCGTGATCTCGGGCATCATGTGCAAGAGCGCGGCGTGCGCCTTTTCGAGCGTGTTCATCTTCATGAACCGACACTCGGCGCAGGCGCAATGATCCGTTGGCCCGGGGATGAAGTTCTTCCCGGGGATCTCCTTCTGGAGCCGATGCAGCATCCCTGCTTCGGTGACCACGATGAAATTGTGCGCGGGGTTGTCGCGGCAGTACGTCACCATCTTTTCCGTCGAGCAGACTTCATCTGCCAGCAGCCGGACCGCGAAGGGACATTCCGGATGCGCGACAACGGGCGCATCTGGATACTGCTCGTGGATTCGCCGGATGCTCTGCGCCGTGAACTCGACGTGCACGTAACAGTTGCCCTGCCACAGATCCATCGGACGACCGGTCTTTTCGGTCACCCACGCGCCGAGATTTTGGTCTGGCACGAAGAGGATATTTCGGTCGGCCGGCGCAGCGCGGACAATCCGATCCGCGTTGCCGCTCGTGCAGATGACATCCGAGAGCGCCTTCACTCCGGCGCTGCAGTTGATGTAGGCGATGACGTAGTAGTTCTTCTCGGCGTGCTCGCGCAGAAACGCCTCGAGTTTGTCGGGCGGACACGACTCGGAGAGCGAGCAACCAGCGTCGAGATCCGGCAACAAGACGCGCTTCGTCGGATTGATGATTTTCGCGGTCTCCGCCATGAAGTGGACACCGCAGAACAGAATGACATCAGTCTCCGTCTCGGCCGCGCGATAGCTCAGGCCTAACGAGTCGCCGACGTAATCGGCGATGTCCTGCACCTCGGGCCGCTGGTAGTTATGCGCCAGGATGACGGCGTTGCGCGACCGCTTCAATTCCGCGATCTCTTCGACCAGATCGACACCAAAGTTTACACCCTGCGCTACCATCGACTAACATGGCTGCATCGACCCGAGTTTACAATCTGCAGCACATTTTCGGGTCGGCGTGATCGGCGCGGGAAAGCTCGCCGGGTCGGTCATTCGCGGTCTGCTTCTGGCGAAGTTTTGCCGACCAGAAGAGATCATCGCGAGCCAGCCCGATCCTGATCTGCGGCGCGAACTGGAGGCCGAAACCGGCATCACCGTCACCTCTGGAAACCTCGAAGTCGCGGAAGCGGCAGAACTGCTGCTCGTGGGGGTAAAGCCGTCGGTTGTTCTACCGGTTCTGCGCGAAATCAGTGCGGCGATCAGCGCGAAGCTGGTGATCTCCCTCGCAGCCGGCATGCGACTCGCCGACATGGAAGAAGCTACTCCGGCGCGTTTGATGCGAGTGATGACGAACATTCCCTCCGCCATCGCGCGCGGTGCCTGCGCGATCGCGCGCGGCTCGCGCACGACGGACGAAGATGTCCGTGCGGCCGAGGAACTGTTCGGCTCAATCGGTGTGACGGTGCGCGTCGAGGACGAGCAGATCGATGCGGTGACGGCGCTTGCTGGCAGCGGGCCGGCGTTCGTCTACACGGTGATTGAGGCACTCGCGCAAGGCGGTGAGCGTGAAGGGCTTTCGGCAGCTGTCGCCCTGAGCCTCGCGACGCAGACAGTCCTTGGCGCGGCCCTGCTTGCGAGCGAAAGCGACGCCACGCCCGACGAGCTGCGGAAAATGGTGATTACGCCCGGCGGCACGACCGCGGCGGGATTAGCCGTCATGGAAGAACTGCGGACGGGCGAAGGTCTCGCGCGCGCGATTGAAGCTGCGGCGCGGCGGGGCCGGGAAATGGCGCAAGAAGCTGCGCGCTGACTAAAGCCCGAGCGCCGCGGCCATTTCACGGAGAGGCGCCTCGCGGCCGAACCACGTTTCGAATGCCAGTGCCCCCTGGTGGAGCAACATCGAAAGACCATTCGCCGTCCGCGCGCCGGCATTACGCGCTGCCCAAAGTAGCGCGGTCGGAGTGGACGCGTAGACCGTGTCATACACCATCAACTCCGCGTGGAGTGCGTCAGCGGGGATCAACAACGTGTCGGTCGGCAGCAGGCCGACTGAGGTCGCGTTCACAAGCAGATCGGCTTCGGCGATCGCGGCATGGAGTTCACGCTGATTCCATGCAACTGCTTCCACGAGCGTGCCGGATGTTGCGTGCAGATATTGGGCGAGCTGTTGCGCCTTTGCTGCCGTGCGATTCACGAGCGTTACCCGTTCACAGCCGCCGCGTGCACATTGCGTCGCGATTGCACGACCCGCGCCACCGCCAGCGCCAAACAAAAGGATGCGCAACCCGGCGAGATCAGTCTCGAATTCGCTGTTGATCGCTGCGCGAAATCCCGGCCCATCGGTGTTGAAGCCCGAGAGTCTGCCCTGCTCCAGGCGGACAGAGTTGATCGTGCCAACCGCCCGCGCGAACTCATCCACTTCGTCGACCAACTCGATGCCTGCGGCTTTGTGCGGGATCGTGAGATTCAGGCCGACGAAATTCAGCTCGCGGACTAGCTCCATCGCGCGCGGCAGCTCATCGCGCGCGATCTCGAAGCGCGCATATTGCATATCGAAGCCGCAGGTCGCCAGCGCCGCATTCTGCATCTCCGGAGATCGCGAATGCGCGACGGGCTCACCGAAAACACCAAGTCGGATTGGCGGGCGATCGGGAGGGGCTAATTCCCGCCAGCTCTCCAGATCACCGAGCGTGTGGACTTCCTTCAACGCGGTTCAATTAGCTGCTCTCGTCGTCGCGCGCCAGTGCTGCGTCAGAGTGATCGGCGGTGGCGATTACAAGAAGCTCGGATCTTGGGGATTTTTCTTAGCCGGAGGCTTAGTTCCGCGCGGCGGGACTTTCGAACCCCGCGGACCGTTCGGGTTGGAGGTCGACGTGTCGCCAGTGGTGCCAGGCGCGCCGGATCGTGGCGGCGTTGTGCTCGAAGCGCCTCCGCCTGTCCCTGCACCAGGGCCGGCCGGATTAGCGAACGGATTGGGGAAATATCCTGGCGGAATGCGCAGTCCGCCGCCGGTCGGTGCCCCCGGCTGACCGGCGACCGGTTGGCCCTGGTAAACGGGTTCGCCTCTCCGCTGCTCCTGCGCAGCCGCGACGATCAATGGCTGGCTCGGCAAACGCGGGAAGCCCGCGAGCAGCGGATGTTTTCTCAGCGTCTCGTTTAGATCGATGTCGACCGGGTCGGGCAGCGTCGCTGCACCGGCTGGAACTTCGAGCGCTTGTCCGGCACGGACGTCCTTCACCTGATCGCGATGGTTATTCAGCGACAGACGCGCGCCACCCTCGAGGACGACTAGCCGGCTCCGTCCCGATCGCGATGCTTCCATGATGACTGTGGTGCCGGTGATTCCGGCGGTGACGGCGCTCGTTACAACCGCACCGCCGCCGGAATTTTTCGGGACACGAAGGAGCACCGAACCGGTCTCGATGTCTACATTGCGACCGGCTTTGTTGAAACTGAAGATCGAGTTCGCGCCGACGCGCGTGATCGTTAGATCGGTGAACGTAAGCTCCGAGCGCGAGCTGTCGCCTGTTCGCACCGCCGTCCCATCGTATACCGTATCATTCAGGGCAGCCGCGCGCGCGGCGGCGGAGCCCGGCAGCAGCTTCACCTCGCGAACGATCTGCGTCACACGGGCGCCGTCCTTCGCCGCTTGCACGTTTACGGCGAGCACGAGCGCAGCAATAAGCGCACAGCTGCTGCTGAAGATTTGAGAGTGAAAACGCATCGGAGTGCGTCGCTCTGGAACGACCGGCTGAGACTGATCTGTGCACACGCGAATGTCGAGCCTGCTCGAAGTGAGATTTCGCTGCCGAATCATCGCTTCCCACACGCGCGCACGCTGGCCGAAACGAAACAAACTGGTGAAGACGCATGCCAGGATGATGCACGTGCTCGTCGCTGACGATGACGTGAATGTGCTCGCGATGGTGGCGGATACATTGCGCACTGAAGGCCACGAGGTGGAGACTGCGCTCGACGGTGCGCACGCTTTGCAGAAACTCGCCACGACCGAGCGCCGCTTCGACCTGATCATCGCGGATGGTCGCATGCCGCATCTCGACGGCTGGCGTCTCATCATGCAGGCGCGTGCTGGTGGGTATAAAGGCAAGATCGTGCTCTTCTCGGCGTGGTTGAACGACGAAGAACGCGCGCGTTACAGAGACCTGCAGATCGACCATGTGCTTGATAAACCGCCGAAGGCCGGCGAGTTGATGCAGGTCGTTCGCGAAATGGCGGCGTAACTCCGCCGCGGTAAAACTACCGGTAGACCAAAAGGATCGCGGCGGGCAGGGCAATGCCCGCGATTAACCACGCGAGCGGAATAGCGATCGAGCGTGAGAAGCGAAACGCGAGCACAACGCCGAGGCCGGTGGTGATGACGAGACCGATTGCCGTGGCGACCGAGAAGGCGCGCATTGGAGTGAACTCCGAAACTTTTTTGCCCGGCAGGTGCGAGTTCATGTGCACGGCAGAGAGCGCACTGACCGCCGCTGGTGGGTTGTAGCTGCCGTCTTTCGGCTTGTCGTGGATTCTATACAGCTGCCAGGTGCCACTGACGGCGAAGAAGATCAGCGCAGGTGCAAACAGGCAGCCGAGATACAGGTGGAGCCGACGCAGGAGAGCCATGCCGCAGCTTGGCGTGCGTCCGCCGAAGAGTCGAATATCACTCGTACAGCCCGCTCGGCTCCGCACACACGTGCGCGCAGCGCCCGTTCCGAATCGGGTACATCATGAAGCCAAAATTCCTGATCGCTCTTCTGATCGTCGCCGCTGCGTTGGTGCCCACGGTGGCGAACGCACAACGGTTCAGTATCGAAATCGGCGACCGTCCGTACTACACGCACGGACCACGTTACTTCAACCGGGGACGTCATTATGTCTGGGTGCCGGGCCACTGGGCGCGGCATCACCGTGTCTGGGTGCATGGCCATTACGCTGTCGTCAACGGCGGCGGCCGGCGCTGGCGATAATGCTTGAGTTGCGCCGGTACGTCACTATCGAAGCTGAGACATACTAGCTGATCAAACACGGGGCGGCCGACGATCGACCGCCCCGATTGCTTTCTGCGCCCGAAGCGGGAATCCGCAGCCGTGGCATCGATTTAGCTTCTCGATGTGACGACCCATGGCGCGCATTGATTCTTTCTTCAAGCTCATGTCCGAGCAGAAGGCCTCCGACCTTCATCTCGCGACCAACAATCCGCCGATGTTGCGGATCAACGGGGAGCTTGTTCGCGTCGACTATCCCCCGCTGAAGAACGACGAGCTCAAGGCGATGGTCTACGAGATCGCGCCAGAAGGTAAGATCAAGGTTTTCGAAGAAACCTCCGACATCGATTTCGGGTACGAAGTTCCAGGTGTAGCGCGTTATCGCGCGAATTTCTTCCAGCAAAAATACGGCATCTCGGCCGTGTTCCGTTTGATTCCTTCAACGGTGTTGACCGTTGACGACCTCGGGCTGCCTCCCGTGCTCCGGAAATTTCCGATGCTGAAAAAGGGGCTGATCCTCGTGACCGGCCCGACTGGTTCGGGCAAATCCACCACGCTCGCCGCGATGATGGACTACGCGAACCTCCAGCGGCACGACCACATCATTACTGTCGAAGACCCGATCGAGTTTGTGCATCGCAGCCAAAATTGCCTCGTCCAGCATCGTGAAGTGGGCGTGCATACCCGCTCGTTCTCGGCGGCATTGCGCGGCGCACTGCGCGAAGATCCGGACATCCTGCTCGTGGGGGAAATGCGCGATCTCGAGACCATCGAACTCGCGCTCACCGCTGCCGCGACGGGTCACCTCGTCTTCGGCACGCTGCACACCTCTAGCGCGTCGAAAGCAGTCGACCGCGTCATCGACGTTTTCCCGGCGGATCAGCAAAACCAGATCCGCGCTACGCTAGCTGAGTCGCTCAAAGGCGTCATCGCACAGAACCTTTTCAAGCGGATCGATAAACCCGGCCGCGTCGCTGCTCTGGAGATTCTAGTCGTGGACATGGCAATCGCTAACCTCGTGCGCGAGGGGAAAACGCACCAGATCCCCGGCATGATTCAAGTCGGCAAGAAGAAGGGCAACCAGCCGCTCGACGACGCCATCATGGAGCATCTGCGCCACACCCGGATCTCGCCCGAAGAAGCCTATGACAAGGCGATCGATAAGAAGAAGTTCCGGCCGTTCTTGAAAGAGCAGCCTGCCGACATGTCAGACGAGTAGGTCAATCGCATCATGAGAATCCCCGACCTCGATAAAATCCTTTCGGCGATGCTGGCCACTTACGATGGCATTTCCGATCTCAATTTCTCAGTTGGCCATCCGCTCCAGGTGGAAGACTTCGGGGAACTGAAACCCGTCTTTGTCGACCCGCCGATTGAAGCGCTGACGCCCTATCAGACGGAGCAGATCGCGCTCACGCTCATGCAGGGAAACCGCCGCTTGATCTATGACTATCTGACCGGTGGCTCATGCGATTGCAGCTACTCGTTACAGGACGAGGCGCGGTTCCGCGTGAACATCTTCCGGCAGCAAGGTCATTTCTCGATCGTGCTGCGAAAACTCGAAGGCACCGTCCCCACGATTCAGTCAATCGGGCTACCGCCGATCTTCAGCGAAATCGCGAAAGAAAAGACCGGCCTCGTGTTACTCACTGGCGCCACCGGCAGCGGCAAAACGACGACGCTGGCAGCTCTGCTGAACGAGATCAACGAGACGCAACCAGTGCACATCGTGACGCTCGAAGATCCTATTGAGTTCGTTCATCCTAAGCGCAAGGCGACGTTCAACCAGCGTGAACTCGGCCACGACTTTAACAACTATCCGAACGGTCTTCGCGCGGCGCTCCGACAGGCTCCTAAAGTTATCCTTGTCGGTGAGATGCGCGACCGCGCCACCGTGGAAGTAGCACTGATGGCCGCTGAAACGGGGCACCTGGTGCTGAGCACGCTTCATACGGTGGACGCCGGGCAGGCGATCAATCGTATTCTCGGTCTCTTCTCGTTAGGCGAAGAACAGCAGCTGCGAATCCGGCTGGCCGATACGCTCCGCTACATCGTCAGCCAGCGCCTTGCGCCGAAGGTCGGCGGTGGACGGCAATTGCTCACCGAAATTCTCGGCAACAATCTGCGCACAAAAGAGACGATCGCGCTCGGCGAAGGCGAGCACCGGAACTATTACGAAATCATCGAGGCGAGCTCGCCCTTCGGCTGGATGACCTTCGATCAATCAATCCTGAACGCGTACGAGAACGAGCAGATCAGCGAGGAGACAGCGAGGACTTTCGCCTCACGTAAGGGTAAGATCACCCGCGGCATCGACCTCATTCAAAAAGCGCGCGGCGTTGATAACGATCTCGATTCCGGGCTGCGCCTCGATGTGCCGGTGAACGCCTTCCGCTAACCTCATGGCCAACGACGACTCCACCTCATTTTTCGACGTGAACGACAACACCGCGTTGGTGTGCGTCGATCATCAGCAGTATCAAAAGCTGGTTGTTCCGCAGCTGATCGACCTGAGCTACAAAGTGCACCTCGGCCTGTTCGAGGAAGACGTGCTGCTGAAGCTGAAGACCTACAGCTACAACGTGGTGATGATCTACGAGAATTTCAAAGGCGCTAAGCCTGAGCATAATCCAATCCTGGCGCAGATGATCAAGCGAGCCGGCTCACAACGGCGCGATCACTTCGTCGTGCTGCTCAGTCATCGCTTTCCGTCGAACGACGCGATGAGCGCGTTTGTGCAAAGCGTGGACCAGATCATCAACGTCGCTGATCTATCGAACTTGAAGCCAGTCCTGCGGCGCGGCGTTGCGCAATATCGCGAGCTTTATCAGCCGTATCTCGAGACGCTGAAGACGACACAGTCGATCTAGTTCGCACGCAGCTCTCAGGCGGCGATTTTCGACTTTCAGGGCAACCAACACAGCGGCGCGCGGCGTTAACCCTTCGCCGGGCGAATGCGATCCGATTTGCTACGCACCGGCGAGGAACGATACTGCGCCGGGATATGAAGCTGATTAACTGGGTTCAGTTTACGTGGGATTTGGGCGCTCTGCCGCCGGCCCCCGCTGAGCTACCGGAACATTACGAAATTACGCCCGCGACAGCGGACGATGAGAAGGAACTGCGTCGCGTCATCACGGCAGCGTTTTCGCTCGATCCGGAGTGGAATCCGACGATGCACGAGGTGATGCAGACGATCGATGGCTGGCTCGCCGATGCATTTGCAAGCGAGACCAAGGCCGCGCTCGTGCTGCGGCACGGCTTTCGGATCATTGGCGCGTCCGTGCTCTCGCTTGACCGCGATGGCGACAACCATCTTGCCCCCGGACCCTGCATCCTGATGGAATACCGCAATCGCGGCTTCGGCACGATGCTGCTCCACGGCTCGCTGCGCACGCTGCGCGATAATGGCTTCGATCGTGCAAATGGGATCGCGAAGGAGAACTCGCCCGTGACGAAGTTCCTCTACACGAAGTTCGGCGGCACCGCCGCGCCACATCACTCGACGCCGCTGGTCGCGGCGTAATCTGCGGCCCTAACGGCTCGGTGTCGGAGCCGGCGAAAGCGCAGGAGGCAGCGCGCCGTGGGGCTTTGCGCCCGCCGATTTCAAAAGACCGAATAGGTCGCTGTCCGTCGACAGCACGAGTGACGCATCCTTGGTCATCGCCTTCCGATAAGTTTCCATGCTCTTGAGGAAAGCGTAGAACTCCGCCGCCTGTGGCGTCTGCGTGTAAGCGCGTGCGTAGATCTCTGTCGCACGCGCATCCGATTGTCCCCGAATTTCCTGCACGCGCCGGTAGGCAGTCGACTGGATCTCGTTAAGGTCGCGCTGCTTTTGTCCCGCAATCCGCGCTGCCTCTCCCTGCCCTTCCGAACGGAAAAGCTGCGCGATCTGATTGCGCTCGCTGATCATCCGCTGGTAGATCCGGTCGAGCACGTCCGGGTTGTAATTCACCCGCTTGATCCGCACGTCGAGCAGCTCGATCCCGTATTCTGATAGCTTTAAAGCCGCCGCGGCCTTGATATCAGCTTCGATTTTCGACCGGCCGAATTCGATCGGCGGCAAACTCCCGATACTTCCCAGCCCCACCGGTCCGGCTTTGAGGTTTTCATCCTTCAATGGCTTCCGCGTTTTGTCCGTCCGCACGATCTCGATCAAGTCATGCCGCGCGATCGCATTCCGCGTCTCACTCCCGAGGATATCCTCGAGCCGCGACTGCGCGCTCCGCTCATCGCGCAAGCGCACGAAGTAAGTCGTCGGCTTATCGATTCGCCACCGCGCGAACGTGTCGACGTGGATGTACGTCTTGTCGCGCGTAGGGATCGCCACCGGTGTGCCGTCCCACTCGAGAAACCGTTTATCGAGACGATTTACGTCCTGGATAAACGGCACCTTCATGTGCAGCCCAGGGGCAACGATCGGATCGCCGACCGGCTTCCCGAATTGCGTGATGATCACCTGTTCCGTCTGATCGACGGCGTAAAACGCACCGAAAATCAGCAGCAACAGCAGCACTGCCGCAGCTGCGATGATGGCGAAAGTACACCCGCGATTCTTCACGGTGTGCCTCCCGGCTTCGTCGAGAGCGGCAGAATCGGCAACAGCTGGCGCAGCGAATCGTCAATAATGATCTTCTGCCCCATCTGCGGGATCACTTCGCCCATTGTCTCGAAGTAGAGTCGCGTCCGCGTGATCTCGGGCGCCTTCGTGTATTCCTCCAGCATCGCGCTGAATGAAGCGACGTCGCCTTCGGCTTCGTTCACCCGTTTAAATTGATACCCCTCCGCCCCACGAATCGCTTGATCGGCCTCGCCCCTCGCTTTCGGCACCGCCTGGTTGTAATCGCCATTCGCCACGTTGATCGCGTTTTCGCGATCCTGTTGCGCTCGGTTCACTTCGTTGAAGGACGCCTGCACCTCCGCAGGCGGGTTGACGTTCTTGAGCTGCACCTGATCAATCCGCAGGCCGAGCTGATAGAGCTTCGCCAATTCTTGCAGGCGGGTTAACACGGAGACCTCGATGTCTTGCCGGCCGATCGTAATTGTCTCATCCACCGTGCGGTCGCCGATCATCTCCCGCATCGCCGCCTCGGAAAGATCGCGCAAGGTCTGCCCCGGATTACGGACGTCGAAGAGATACTGCCGCGCGTCAGCAATTCGGTATTGCACCACCCATTCCACGAGCGCGGCGTTCAAGTCACCGGTCACCATCGACTTCTCTTCGATCTGATGCGGGCTCGCCTGAGTCGGGTCGGTGTAGCCGCGCGTGAAGAAACCGAACTCCAGCTTCAGCTGCCGGCGCGTCGGCAACACGGTCACTTCGTCGATGCCCAGCGGCAGCTTGAAATGCAAGCCTGGCTCGACGGTCGTGAGGTACTTCCCGAATCGCAGCACCACGCCCTCGGACTCCGCCGCCACGGTGTAAAAGGAGGTCCAGAGCAGGAAGACAATCGGCAAAGCCAACAGAATCGCGCCGACGATCCGCATCGGCGGACGCGGCACATCGTCGAGGTTGTAAACGACAGGTGGTCTACTTTCCACGGCGTGTAATTCGGCGGGCGGTCACGGGCGAGGAACCTACCAAGCGTGGCCAGCGAGAGCGAAGCTTTTCGCCGGTTAGCGACGTGCAACGAGCGATCGTCGGAACCATTCCGCTGCGGCCGCACGCACTTTCACCATCGCGCTCTGCGTGAAGACATGGCCTTCTCCAGGAAAGAACCGCGTCTCGAGCCTCGCCGCGTGTCGGCGCAAGACGGGAATCAGCGGTCGCGTATATTTCGCGACCGGCACGCGCCCATCCTCTTCCCCATGGATCATCAACACCGGCGGCATCCGGCCAACCCGCGCGAATTCGTTGTTCCAAATGCCCCCCGCGTGTTCGACGACGGCCGCGACGCGCGGATTATCAGAAGCCGCGGCCAGCGCAAGAAAACCCCCAAGCGAGTAGCCATAGATTCCCACTTTCGACTGGTCGGCGCGCATCGCCTGAATCGCGGCAATAGATTCACGCACCGTCTCGAGCCACGTCGCGAAATTCTTCTGCATCGTCGAGTCGACAGCAAAGATCGACCCAGTGCGTTCGAAGTAGTGCACGACGTAAACGGTGTTTCCGGCTGTCGCGAGATATCGTGCTACGCGGCGCATCTCAGGTCCGTCGAACAACGTTCCACCCGCTCCATGCAGCACGACGATGGCAGGCCGCTTTTCCGCGCCAGCGCGATTAAAGACTTCCGCGGTAACCCGCCCGTGCGGCAACTGCAGAACAATGGTGGAGCTACCGACCTCGTCCGCCCATGCGCTCGCGACAAACGCGAAGGCCACGAATAGAATTGCGCCGCAGATTCGAAACTTCATCGCAGCAAATACGCGCGAAAAGCCATCGCGGTTGCCACAACCTGCGCCACGCGAAGAGGTGGCTGAGGAGGGAATTGAACCCCCGACACGTGGATTTTCAGTCCACTGCTCTACCAACTGAGCTACTCAGCCGTCATCCAACGGAAGCGCGCTCGAGGAGCGGCCGCGGTCGGGCCGTCACTATGCAAAATTACGCGAACGGGGCAAGGCCGAACGAGCGCGTCGTTCACTCGTCGAACGTGCGCACGAGCGCGACAGCCCGCGCCAGCAGATGCATGTATTGGCGCCGAGACACCTCCACGCCCCCGAAGCGCTTCAGATGCGGCGTGAGCCATTGGGTGTCGAGTAAGGTGAAGCGTTGCGCTCGGAGGCGATCCACCAGCCCGCAGAGCGCCACCTTTGACGCGTCGGTGACGGTGTGAAACATCGACTCGCCGAAAAACGCGCCGCCGACCGAGACGCCGTAAAGGCCGCCGACAAGCTTGCCGTCGAGCCAGCTCTCGACGGAATGCGCCTGCCCGAGTTCATGCAGGCGCGTGTAGCTGCGGATGATCTCCCCGCTGATCCAGGTATCCGGGCGGCGCGCGCAATGTGCCATCACTCGCGCGAACGCCGTGTTGATGCGCACTTCGAAAATGCCCCTCCGCAACACCCGCTCGAGCGCATGCGGCACATGAAAATCCGCCAACGGTAAAATACCACGCGGATCAGGCGAGAACCACTCGATCGCGCCATCCTCGATCGCCATTGGGAACACACCCAGCCGGTAGCCCTGCAGCAAAACTTCCGGCGCGATCATCGATCAGCGAATGTGGAAGTGAGGGCGGTGAATGCAATGCCGCATGCGGCAGCCGGACGCTCGGCGGTTCTGTTTGCATTCGAAACTCTCGTCCCTAATCTTCTCCGATGAGAGCCGTTTTTGCCGCACTCGTCGCTTCCAGCACTCTCTTGCTGGCTGCTTGTGCGAGCGATGGTCCCACCACTGACGAGGTGCAGGCACAGCTGCAACGCGGCGCCACCGGCCAGGGTCGGCTCACGGCGGACGTTGACCGCTCCGACGATCCTTACGTGAAGCCGCGCGAGGGTCGTCCCGCTCCGCGAGAATAAGGCGCTCACATGTCGACGCCTTCCCCGCATTCGAAGATCCTCATCCTCGATTTCGGTTCGCAATACACGCAGGTCATCGCGCGTCGCATCCGCGAGTGTCAGGTCTACTCGGAGATCGTCCCATTCGACCTGAGCGCGCCCGAGATTGAGAAGTCTAAGCCGAATGGCATTGTCCTCTCCGGCGGGCCCGCCAGCGTTTATGATCAAAACGCGCCGCAACTCGACCCCGCTATCTTCTCGTTAGGCATTCCGATCCTCGGCATCTGCTACGGGATGCAATTGATGGCGCATCATCTCGGTGGCCAGGTGGAATGGAGCGAGCGCCGCGAGTACGGCGCCGGGATGCTACACGTCGCGAACGGTTCACGGCTGTTCGAAGGGATCGGCGAACAGCTCGATATTTGGAATAGCCACGCCGACAAGGTGACGGCCCTTCCGACAGGATTTCGCTCTGCCGCGCATACTGAAAATTCGCGTTTCGCGGCGATCGAGAACCCAGAGACCCATCTCTACGGATTGCAGTTCCACCCGGAGGTCGCGCACACTCCGCGTGGCAAAGAGATCATCCAGAATTTCGTCTACAAGATCTGCCACTGCGCGATGGATTGGACGATGGGCTCGTTTGTCGACGACGCCTGCGAACGCGTGCGGCAACAGGTGGGCGAAGAAAAGGTGGTTCTCGGCCTGAGCGGCGGCGTCGATTCGTCGGTGGTCGCCGCGTTACTGCACAAGGCGATCGGCGATCAGCTGACCTGCATTTTCGTGAACAACGGCCTGCTCCGCGCGCGGGAAGAGGAAATCGTGCAGCGGGTCTTTGGCGAGAACTTCCACATCAAGCTCAAGTATGTCGACGCTTCGGAGCGGTTCGTCGCGAAACTCGAAGGCGTCACTGATCCTGAGCAGAAGAGGAAGATCATCGGGAACGAATTCATCGATGTCTTCCAGCAGGCCACGGAGGAGCTGCTCGCGGAAGATCAGGCGAATGGTTCACATGGACATCGGTACCGCTTTCTCGCTCAGGGCACGCTCTATCCGGACGTAATCGAAAGCGTCGCAATCGGCGGTAATCCAGCCCACGTGATCAAGAGCCATCACAACGTCGGTGGGCTCCCTGAAGACATGCACTTCGAGCTCGTCGAGCCGGTGCGGCAACTCTTCAAAGATGAGGTGCGACAGGCGGGCCGACAGTTGGGACTGCCGAAAGAAATCGTCGACCGTCAGCCATTCCCCGGGCCGGGTTTGGCGGTGCGAATCCTCGGCGAAGTGACCGCTGACCGTCTGCGAATTCTCCGCGACGCCGACACAATCGTCGCGAGCGAAATGGAAGCTTCCGAGTGGTATTACCGCGTCTGGCAATCCTTCGCGGTGCTGCTACCGGTGCGATCGGTCGGTGTGATGGGCGACCAGCGCACCTACGAGAACACGATCGCGCTGCGCGTCGTGGAAAGTCAGGACGGCATGACCGCTGACTGGGTACGGTTGCCTTACGACTTACTCGCGCGGATCTCGACGCGCATCATCAACGAAGTCAAAGGCATCAACCGCGTCTGCTACGACATCTCAAGCAAGCCGCCGAGCACGATCGAGTGGGAGTAACCCGCTCGAACGGCTCGGCAAAAGCTTATATTCTGCGCGACTAAACTCGCGCGGACATTCTTAGTGGGGCGTACCTGGGTGCGCATCATCCTGCATGCGCCGCAAACCTTCCTGGTTTGAACGGATCACGTTTCCAGCTTCCGGGGTGCCTTCTTCCACCCATTTCCCGAGATTGCTGCCGACTTCTGTCACCCACACGTAGCGCTTACCGTTAATCGTCTTCACCTTGAGGGGATTGTTGGCGCTCGCCATCTGGTTCGCGTTTACCACTTGGCCGGTGATATTTAAACCAGGTCCAACATCCACCTTCATCGCTACGCCTCCTTTGCCGAACTTCGCGCCGGCAACGCCATCCGCAGTGACCTTTTTCTTGCCCGCGGAAACGACAAGCGCGTACTCACCGCCCATCGCAGCGTTGTTTGAAGTGAATTGGACGATGTAATTACCGGGCTCAAGTTTGCCGGTCGCGAACGTGCCGTTCGCTGTTGTTTTGCCCTTGTAGGCCATTTTCCCTGACGCCGTAGCGACAGTGACGTCAACCGACGGAACACTCGCGCCGTGAGCGACGGCCACCGCCGCCAGCACGAGAGAACATATGATGGAGGAAACATGAATCTTCATGGCAGAAACGCTAGTTTCCAATTTCTGTTAAGCCAAGCAGAAAAGGCGAGTCGTCATAGATTATCTATGGCTGCTGATTCCGCACGAGTGCGTACCACTTCGACGTTGCGGAGCGCGGTCGGAAAACTCCTCGAATGACGTCTACGAACGCCTTCCTTGCCGACCGGCATTATAGGAACGGCGTAGGTCGAGTTTCGCGCCAGCGCGCGAAGATCTAAAACGGTTTTCCAGGGGTGCCAGGGACCGGAAACCCTTCCTGATGAGTATCCCCCGCGCCGTCAAGTGTGCGGGTGAGACCGTCGCCAGACGCGCGGATGACATTTCCCGCCTCCGGTGTTCCCTCCTCCACCCATTTCGTCAAATTGCTGCCGACCTCGCGCACGCGAACGAACCGCTTACCGTTGACAATCTTCACGTTGTTCTTTTGCGCAGCTGCGGAAGCGTTCACCAATTGGCCGGTGACTTTCATGCCGGCTCCAACGTCGACTTTCACCGCGACTCCAGCGCCGCCAAACCGTTCACCGGCGATCGCGTCGGCACCCATTTTTTGTTTGCCACCAGCGACGAGGATTCCGAACTGACTGCCTTTTAGCTCAGCGGAATTTTTCGTGCTGAACCGAACCACGTAAGCACCGGGCGGGAGGCTTCCTGTTGAGAACGTGCCGAGACCGGTCGTCTTCCCTTTATATGCAACATTCCCGCCAGGCCCAGAGACCGCGACGTCCAGCGAAGGAATCGCGCCGCCATATGCGAGAGCCGTCAGTCCGAACAGACAGAATATGACTACGCGCGTTAGGGTGTTCATAGCTGACGAGGCTATGTTTCCGTTTCCCCGCAGCCAAGCTAAAAAATATATTACACCGGCGAACTGCTTGGAACAGTTTTGCCGCAGCTCACTCGAGAATAGCCTTCTCGGATCCGAGGCCGGTGTTCGCTCGCACGCTTAGCTCGTCGAACTTGGCTTCGGCTCCCGGTTCCCGCCGCAATAGCGTTCCGACGATTGCACCCAGAAAACCAAGCGGAATGCTGACGATTCCAGGATTCTTCAGCGGGAACAACGGCACCTTCATCACTTCAGGGCTCAGCAGGATGAGCACGATGCTCGAGACCAAACCGACGCCGAGACCCATGCACGCGCCGGTCGTGTTGAACCGTTTCCAGAAGATCGAGAAAACGATGACCGGCAGGTTCGCACTCGCCGCCACCGCGAACGCAAGCCCGACCAGGAACGCGACGTTCACCGAAGGCCCGAGATACATCGCGATCGCGATCGCCGCCGCCCCGACGACAAACGCGGTGATGCGCGCTATGCGCACTTCCTCATCATCGCGACGCTGTTTGCCGTGATGAATCACATTCGTGAAGAAATCGTGCGCGAAGCTCGCGCTGGCGCTGATCGTTAGCCCCGCGACCACGGCGAGGATCGTGGCGAACGCTACGGCCGAGATAAAGGCAAAGAACAACTCCCCACCCATTGCGCGCGCGAGTTCGGGAGCGGCCATGTTCGTTCCGCCATGCGCTTTCAAATAATCCGGCCCGAGCAAGCTCGCCGCACCGAAACCAAAGAACGTCGTCATGATGTAAAACAGCCCGATCAGGATCATCGCCCAGATGACACTCGCGCGGGCCGTCTTTGCATCCGGCACCGTATAGAACCGAATCAGAATGTGCGGTAAACCCGCGGTCCCGAAGACCAGCGCCAAGCCTAACGAGATCTGATCCAGCGGATTCTTGAACAAAAGCCCAGGCGTTAAAAAATCGCGCGTTACCGTCGCGCCCGCGGCGTCAGTCGAACTAATCGCACTGAGCGAGCTGAAGAATTTTGCGACGTTGAAATCGAACTTCGCCATCACCAGCACACTCAGGAAAACGCTCCCGCTCATCAGTAGAATGGCCTTGATGATCTGCACCCATGTCGTCGCGAGCATGCCGCCGAAAACGACATATACGACCATCAACGCTCCCACTCCCGCGACCGCCATTTCGTAGCTCACGCCGGGAATCAACTGCCGGACCAGCGTGCCTGCGCCCACCATCTGCGCGATCATGTAGAAGATCGAAACGGTAAGCGTAGAGAGGGACGCCATCGCGCGGACCGGCCGCGGCCGCAACCGATACGCGAGCACGTCCGCCATCGTATATTTGCCGGCGTTGCGCAGCGGCTCCGCGACCACGAGCAGCACCGTCAGATAAGCGACGAGAAATCCAACGGAATACATGAAGCCGTCGTAGCCATTGAAGGCGATCATCCCCGCGATCCCGAGGAAACTCGCGGCGCTCATATAATCACCCGCCACCGCAAGTCCATTCTGCCAGGCAGTAATGCGCCGCCCCGCGGCAAAATACGCCGACGCCCCGCTCGACCGCCGCGCCGACCAATACGTGATCAGCAACGTGACCAGCACGAAGCCAAGAAACATCCCAAGAGCAGGCGTCATCTAGTGTACCTACGGTCGCTCGCCGGCGATCACGTCCCGCGCCATGCGGTCGAACCTCGCCGCGGCCCTTACGTAAAACGCCGCAACTCCCCAAGCCATGATGAACTGCGAAAGCGCGAAGAGATACGCAAGGTTTACCGGGCCGATCACGCGCTTCGTCATCAATGGTTGCGCGTACCCGACCAGCACCGGCAGCGCGAAATAGTAGATCACGAAAAACACAACCGCCGGGACGATAAAGCGCCGCTTCGCCTTTAGCAGCGCGCGGAAGCTCTCGCTCGCCGCGAGCCGGTTCCAATCCGCCGCTGCACGCTCGTCAGCACCACTCCGTTCGTGCGCGGCTTTCGCAACGTCTGTCGGCGACCCGATCACCGGTGTCGGATCTTCTGGAAGATTCGGCGAGTCAGCTGCCATCGCCCGATGCTGACACGCGCGCGCGCTGTTGCCACCAACAAAGTTCAAGCTCTTGGCGGCCCCGGCCGGGGCTCACACCGATCACCGCAGCTGACTTGCAACCACACTGGAGCGGCTGATGCTTTCCGCGAGGAACCTACAATATGAACATGCTCGCGCTTCTTAGTAACCTGGCCGGCCCTGATCTTTTCATCGTCCTGCTGATCATCCTTGTTCTGTTTGGCGCCAAGCGTCTTCCGGAGCTCGCCCGCGGCATGGGTCAGGCGGTGAAAGAGTTTCAAAAAGCGAAGGATGATTTCACCGACGAGCTACATCGTCCCGGCCCTCCTTTAGAGGAAGTTCAAGTGCGCCCTGCCGCTGCCACAACGCCGCGGCTTGCCGCCGCCCCTCCGTCACTAAGCGAGCCGGCGCCGCACGTGCCAGCCGCGAGCACCGCGCCTAACGATCCGCGCGACCTCGCGTAGTCGGAGCGCGGAAGATCAGGCGCGCTTCGCTTTTCGCGAACCGCGCAACCGTTAGTCACGGGCGAGCATGACATTCTCCCGCTCGACCTGCGCGCCCCGCTCCAGAAACAATTCGAGTATTTCCGGCGTGTAGTAATCCCCCTCATACACCGGATTGAGCCCGAAGAAGATCCGCCCACCTGGCTTTAAGTGCCGCACCAGGTCATCCAGGAGAAACTCCCATTCCGCGCGTCCCCATCGCCAGCTCTTCTTTCCGCCCTGGAAGGCCGTCGAGAACCCCGTGATCAGGTCGAACTTCTGGCCCGGCTCCGGCATTGGCTCGCCGGCGGAGATGCGCGCGATCATTCGTTCCACGCCCAGCATTTCCACCCAATCATCGAACACCGGGATCCCGCCCGTATCGAGCCCGAGCCCGCGATGCCCGAAGCTTTGCGCGATGAAGAGGAAGAACCCGGCGCCGCAACCGAGATCGAGAATGTCGAGCGGCGACGACCGGTGCAGATCGAGATCCTGCACTCTCCGGGCGTTCAGCTTTAGGTATTTGTCGACGTCGAGATACTTCGTGTAATGCCGCCAATCGTCCGGCGCATCGGCAGACGGCGAGCCATGCCGCGCCTGCAGCTCTTGCAGGCGCGCAGGATCGATCTTCGCGCGCAGCGGCTCCAGCGGGATGGGATGCAACATTCGCCGCGCCCGACGCCATGCGCGTCGATAGGTCAGCGGTTGTGCGAGTTTACCTACCTTCTGCGAAAGCTTCACGCGGGAAGAGACTGCATTCCTGCAAGCGTCTCAACTGCTGACGATCTCGCCACGCGCCACAAAAAGCTTAATGGGGCAGACAGCGGATGTCCCACACCCTCTGTCAGGCTGGCCGCATGCAATCAGAAGACGCAGCCGAGTCAATCGAGGGGGATCTCGCAGAATTCAAACGCAGCATCGAGGAATGGGAACAGATCGCTTTGCATCTCATCGAACTACTGCAGAGCACCTCCAGCTCAGCCACAGCGCAGAACTGGCAGCCGCACGCTGCGCAGATCATAACCGTCGTTCGGAAATTTCGAGAGCTTTGCGTGCGAGAATCTCAACAGCTCGGCCTCTGGAGGGAAGATGCCCTCCCGCCGGATGAAGCTTATGAGCGCGTCTGGGATGCAGGCGACCAGCTCGTCCACTGGCTCAAGCGAGTGATGGCGGCTTGAGGTAAAAAAGCGCGATGCCTCAAGCAGGGCAGCCGCGCAAGTCTTAGCGGCCGGAAAGAGAGATCGAAGGATCGAGCGCTCTCAACGCCTCGCCCGGAGTGGAGCGCCCGGTGCTCTCCAGCTCGCGTTGTGAGTAAATCCGAACGTTGTAAGGCGTCGTCGTGCCAATCGATTTCCTCTTCACTTTCTGCGGAAGGTGCGAGCCGGTCACGAAAACGACGCGTTCCTCTTCGTTTTGGTCGAGAATCCGACTCTTCTCGTGGCGGCGCCCGCCTGCCTGCGCACCGGCTGCGAAACACGTCCCGAACATCAGCATCATCAGCATCAACTTCGTCAAACGGAACAACATCATGGTGTAAGATGCCACCGCTTCAGCCTCTCGCAATTGTTTACGCGCAACAGCTCAATCCCTGGACGAAATGGTCGGGTCGACAGCAGCGCCGTGAATATAGCTACGCGACTGCGCGTTCCGCCGAATGCCAACTGCACCAAAACGACGACGAAGGGGAAACTTACCTTCAGCTGGAAATGGCTCCTGCTTCTGCTGCTCGCGCTGCTCCTGATTCCGCCGCTGCAGGTCGCGGCGATTCGGTTGCTCAATCCCCCACGGACGCTGCCGATGCTCATTACGCAAGGCGGTGCGCTTCTCTCATCCGCACCGAAAACCACCTTGCTGTATCGCTGGATTGATCTGTCGCAGATACCCGAGATGTTCCTGAAGCATCTTTGGATCTCCGAAGATCAGCGCTTCTTCCAGCATGATGGATTCGATTGGAAGGAACTCGACACCGCGATGAAGCAAGCCGAGCGCAAGGGACAGCCCGTGCGCGGCGTCTCGACAATTACGATGCAGTGCGCGCGCTCGATTTTTCTTTGGCAGGGTCGTTCGTGGATCAGGAAAGGCCTGGAAGCTTACTACACGTTCTGGATGGAGGCGCTGCTGCCGAAGCGCCGCATCCTGGAGCTATATGCGAACGTGATTGAGATGGGCCGTGGGATCTACGGTGTGGAGGCGGCGGCCCAACATTACTTCGGCGTCAGTGCGCGCGGGCTCACCCGCGAGCAGTCGGCGATACTCGCGGCGTTGCTGCCGAATCCGAAAGGATGGGATCCGAACAGACCGGGTGCAACGTTGCGGCGGCGCCAGCAGCGCATTCTCGTGCGAGAAACCGAGGCCCGCTTTCCCGAAAAGCTGCTGCACTAGGCGCCCAAAGGATGTGACGGCCGGCAGCACGGAGTCGCGGAAATCCGGCCTGGTCCGCTCAAGAAGCACGTCGCACGTGCGAGCAGCTTCCACGATCAAAGCACGGTGGCTCGGCGCCGGATTTTTCCGGCGCTTGCCTGCACTTACGCATCGCATAGCGCACAGGCGTCGATCGCTATGCTCCCGGAGTAACCGAAGCGGCGCCAATTCGGGGACGGGCACCTAGTTCAGCGCGTACACCTCAACTACGGCTACACCCGTCGTATCGTTCACGCCGCGGACGATCGCTGTATAGGGCCCAGGCGCCAGCGTTGCGACAATGGCGGATTCCGAGTCGTTACTGGGCGGGATCGACGTCGCCAGAATCTCGGCTTCCTGCCCGCCAGTCCTCCAGTTGTCGTTGAAGGTCGTGCCGCCGTTCTGATCGTGTAGTTCAAGGGTAGGATCGGCCAGCGTGCCGGCAAAGGGGAGCGAAGGTCCGATCGCCCGGACAATCACCTTGCGCGAGCCGTTCAAGATGAAGAACCCGCCGATCATCACGTTGTCGCCGGTCTGCACGAGCCCGCGCGAGCTGATGTTCGCTAGCTGTGAATTTGCCTGCTGACTTAGGTCATAGGCTTCGATCACTCCCACGCCAGTTCCGCCATTCACACCACGCACCACTGCCGTGTAAAGACTGTTCCCGCCCGCGAGTGTCGTTAGGATTGCTGAGTCAAGGGTGTTCGTGGGTGCGATCCCGGTGCCCGCGATCTCCTGGGCATTCGGTGCGTCCACCCAGTTGTCGTTCGCGACGACAGACCCGTCGGGCAGGTGCAATTCTAAGGTAGGATTCTCGAGCCGCCCTGCCACGTCGATGGAAGGCCCAATCGCGCGGATGATCACCCGCTTGGGCTGTGTCCCAGTGACGATGAAGCCGCCGATCAAGGCATTGTCGCCGGTTTCCACTCGCAAACGCGTCGCGATGTTTCCGAGAAGCGCAGGTGTCGGGCTCGGGGCGGGCGTGGGCGTTGCAGTAGGATTTGGCGTAGCCGTGGGTGTTGGGGTGGAAGTTGGGCTAGGGCTAGGACCGGGCGGAGTAGTGAAGGCTTGTTGAACTCCGCTCATCGTCCCTGCTGCGTTGGTAGCAGTTGCGTTGAAATGATAAGTCGTGGCTGGTGAAAGCCCGGTCACGTTCAATGTCACCGGAACCGCGCCGCTGCCACTGCCAATCGACTGCGCAGCGAACGTGCCGAAGTCAGTCGTGAACTGCACCGTGGTGCTTAACCCGTTCGGATTCACCGTCGCATTTAAGGTCGCCGTCGTGCTCGTGATATTGGTTCCCACACCGGTCGTTACGGTCGGTGGCACTGGCGCCGCGCCATTGAATTCGAACGCCCCGACATCGCTGACGCCATTCCGATAGTAGCCGCGCTGATCGGTCGCAGGTGCTTTGCCGTCATCGCCGGCGTTGATCGCGGTGCTGTTACTCAATAAGGCCATCGTAGCGGTCGGACCGCCGTTATTTTTGAGCGGATCGAGCATCGGGTTCTTCGGCGGCGCTGAAGCCGTGCCGGTCCCGACCTGGTCGCCATTGACCCCATCGGTGAAACCGGTGCTGGCGAAGCCTGTCTGCGCCTTCCCGATGAAATTATGGCCGTCGGAAATAAAGTCGCCGTTCACATCCGCACCGGGCTGTCCATTCACCGTCGTGTTCAGCGCAATGATGGTGTTTCGAACGTGAATCACGGCGCCGTTCGCTACCCGGATGCCGCCGCCGAGATCGCCGCTATTACCAGCGATGGTCGTGCTTGTTAGCGTAACGTTTCCGACATTCGAAAAAATTCCGCCGCCACTGTCGTTGGTCGTACTGGCGCAGTTCGCCGTGTTGCCCGAGATGGTGCTATTTGTGATGTTTAACGTACCGCCAAAATTGAAGATCGCCCCGCCACTCCCCGCACCACTGCTGCTACTAACGCTGTTACCCGAGAGCGTGCAGTTATTCACGGTCAAGCTACCGGCATTGTAGACGCCGCCACCGTTGCCTGCGGCGTTCGCGACGTTTCCGGAGATGGTGTCATTCGTGAGAGTCAGCGTCGCATTGTTGTAAATCCCTCCGCCATTCCCGCCCGGGAGATTTCCGTCGGAGACCGTCAACCCTGAGATCGTCGCGCTGAAGTTGCCTACGACGGCGAAGATTCGGAAGTTACCGGAGGTCGTGTTGCGCTGCACCCTCAGCAGATTCGCTCCCGGTCCTCGAATGACGACAGGTGCAACAATGTTGGGCAGCGCAGATGTGAGTGAGATCGCGCCGGTAACGCCGGGCGCGAAGAATATGGTGTTCGCATCGGCATTGCCGTTCGCTGCCTTTATCGCTTCGCGCAGCGTGCAATCGTCATTGGTGCAGCTGCCATCGTCGTGTTCGCCTATGTTCGTCACCATAAAGTTCGGGCCGGATTGCGGCGCACCCGTTTCTACGGCACCGATATCGCTGCCATCGCCGACGTTGCCTATGGCGGGATTATCACTCCGGCGGGCAAAGCCGCGTTGGTCCGTCGCCACACCGCCGCTGTCTCCCTGGTCGATCACTGGGCTCCCGACTAGCGGTGCCATCGTCAGGGTAGAGCCGCCGTAATCATCCAACGGGCCTAGCTTCGCATCCGCCTTGACCGTTTGGTTACCAATCTGGTCATGCGAACCGGAAGTGCCGAAACCGGTGCTGGTAGTAGCGTCGCCGATGAAATTGTAGCCTTCGGAGATAAAGGTGCCCGTTACATCGGGATGAGGGTCGGAAGGAGTTCCGACGATGATCGTGTTGCGCACTCGCGCTGTCCCCCCATCATTCACAATTCCGCCACCAGTAGCGCCGGCGAAGTTGTAATTCCCGACTAAGGTGCTGTTCCTGGCAGCCAGTGTGCCGGAATTATAGATGCCGCTACTTCCGCTACTTCCGGTGATTGAACAGTTACTGACCGTAACAGTTCCAGAAGCAACGTTACGGACGCCTCCATATTTGTTGCTGAGAAGAGAGCAGTTGCGGAGAGTTAAATTAGCCGCGTTATAAATGCGCTCCCGTCCGTTAAGTAGGCGCCATTCGCGATCGTCAGGTTCGCGAGGAGGACGTTCCCCGCGGTGATGTTGATGATTCGGAAGCGCGGCATCGTGCCCGGGTCGGCGCGGTGGATCGATATTTTTTTGTCAGCACCGCTGATCGTCAGGTCCTTACTGATCAGTAACTCACCACTCGTTAGGGTAATGGCGAATACGCCAGTGTCGGCATTGTAACCGGAATCAGCGGTAGGAATATCGAACACGATGGTGTCGCCAGTCGCAGCGTCCTGGATCGCCTGTCGCAAGGAGCCGACGAGGTTGTCATTCGTATTACTGACCGACACGGTGGCAGCTTGCGCGCCGCCGGCAGCAAACATCGTCGCGACCGCGAATGCGGTGAACATTCGAACGCACCGGAATCTTGTCATAAGGGGGGAACCTTGGTTTGTGAACGAACTCCGTTCACCAGCTGTGGCGGAAAAAGAGCGAGTGCTTTGCTTTTCGTTGAATCATGGAAGGGCATAGACTTCTACTACCCCGATCCCGGTTGTTTCATTCTTACCGCGCACGATTGCGGTGTAGGGGCCTGGCGGAAGGGTGGCGACGATCGCGGACTCTGGGTCACTCGTGGGTGCAAGGCCGGTAGCGCGGATGTCGGTTTCCTGCGATTGTCCGGTCTGATCGTTCAACTTCCAGTTGTCGTTGGTCGAAATGGTAGTGCCGTTGCCGTTATGGACCTCCAGGGCCGGATCCTGCAGCGCGCCCACAATCCCATAGTTAGTTAAGGAAGGTCCGGTCGCGCGAACAATGACCTTCGAGGTGCCATTGCCGACAATGAAGCCACCGATGAGGACGTTCGTGCCCGTCTCGACGAAGCCGCGGGTGCTGATGTTGGCGAAGCGCGAGTTAGCGGCCGGATCAGCGTCATAGCCTTCGACCACGGCGATGCCGGTGGTCTCATTTGTTCCGCGCACGATCGCGGTGTAAGCTGCATTCGCCGAGGGAAGCGTTTTTACCAGGGCCGATTCCGCGTCATTGGTCGGCGCAAGGTGCGTAGCTTCGATCTCGGCCTGCTGCGACTGACCGGTCTGATCGTTGATCTTCCAGTTGTCATTCGTGGCGATGATCGCCCCAACGCCGTCGTGCAGCTCGAGCACCGGATCCTGCAGTGGATCAGGTATGCCAAAAGCCGAGAGCGAGGGACCGATCGCGCGCACGACCACTTTCTTCGGATCGGTGCCAACGATAATGAACCCTCCGATTAAAACGTTCTCGCCGGTGCGGACGCGAAGTCGGGTGGAGATATTCAAGAGCTGGCCGATCGACTGCGAGAACTCGGAGGTGTTACCGGCTGGATCGGTGGCGGTGGAGGTGATCAGTGCTGCGCCTGGGATCGGCGCATCAAAGGAGGCATTGCCATTCGCATCTGTCGTTACATTGATGAAGCCGAGATACGCGCGGCCTTCGCCATAAAAAGTCGGATCGACTTCGGTGTTACCGAAGAACTCGATGCGATAGGTCGTGTTCGACAGGCTATTGAGTGATCCTTTGACAGTTATGCCGCCGACGCTGGCGCGGGTGGAAGTAAGCAAGGGGAAGTTTTGCAGTCCGTTCGGCCCTGCGTCCGCGTCGCCCGTGTCGTTCGGCGTCGGTCCGTCGCCCGCGCTATCAAATTGACCGCCGAGATCAATGCCGAGGCCGCGATTCCCGAAGATGGAGTTACCAAGAATCGTGATGCCGAATGGCCCGGTGCCGGACAAGCCGTAGGGAACCACGATCCCAGCGCCGCGGTTTGGGGCGACGCCGTTGTAGGCGATCACATTACCCTCGCCGCTGTTCGTCCCGCCGATCCTCATCGGCCCGAAGGCGTAGATGCCAAAACCATCATTACCCAATGGGGAAACGCCATCGCTTTGCGTGCCGATGAAGTTGCCCTGAATCCTGGTAATTCGCGTATCCGTTCGGAACTCCTGGTAGCTGATGCCAGCGCCACCATTACCGGAAATGACGTTGCGCGCGGCTGCCGTCGGGCCACCAATCGTCACCTGACTGTCAGGATAGCTAGGGAACGGAGAGACAAGCTGGATTCCGGCGCCGCCATTGCTTGAAGCGTTGCCAAAGTCGAGCTTACCGCTCGGGTCGGTTCCGATGAGATTGCCCTGGATCAGGATCGTACGCGCGTTCGTATAGATGCCCGATCCGTAGATCGTCCCTGAAATGACGTTGCCCGCTCCCGCCGCCGTTCCGCCGATGGTGATGCTGTTCGACGCAGGCGGGGCGGGGGTGAAGTTGATCCCTTCCATGTAATTTCCCACCGGTGCCGTGCCTGCTGCATTCACTCCGATGAAATTCCCCTGCACCGTCACGTCGCCGCCGTTGTTGAACCCGAAGCGCGTCGATATCCCCACGAGATTTCCCGAGATCACATTGCGCGCCCCGATGTTGCCATCGGTCGCGCCGTCTGCCGCATCCGCGCCGCCGATGAGCGTTCCTGTCCCGCCGGTGAGGAGAATGCCATCGGTAGCGCCGAACATCGAAAGATCGCTCACTGCCGTCGTGCCGGCGGCGTTCGTCCCGATGTAGTTATTTGCGATCACCGTGCCGGTGGGGAATGGAACGCTCGGCGGGGAGCCGCCGTTGAACGTGACCGCGACATTCGCGCTGCCGCCGGAGCTGTTAGTGCTCGCGTTGTTCCCCGAGATGATGTTCCGGTCCGCCGGTGTGGCCCTCCCGATAACACTGTTCGCGCCAGTCCCGACGCGAACACCGCCGCCGTTCGCAAGCTTAGTATTGCCTGCTGGGTCGACGCCAATGAAGCAGCCGACTACGACATTGTTGCCTGAGACGACGTTGATTGCAGCGTCCTCAAATTGACCAACAAAGCGGTTAATGACGAGACCGCGGATGGTGGACCCACCATTCGTTCCGCCGAGTGTGAACCCGCTGCTTCCAGCGCCGGCGCCGTTCAGCTCGATGAGGAGCACGGCGTTATCGCCGACTGCGACTGTGTTCACACTCGCCCCGGGCTGCGTGTAGCCATCGATCGTCATCGGCTTGCTGATCTTCGGCAATCCGCCACTCGCGACCGCGATCGTGTGCACGCCGGAGCCGGGGATGTTGAAGTTGATCCGGTCATTCGTGCCGAACGTGCCCGAGTTCTGCGCGATAATGTTGGGGTCGCCAAGATTGTTGCCGGCGTTGATCGCGCTGATCGCTTCGCGCAAGCTGACAGACCCGTCGTTGGGAGTGGCGTCATCGCCGTTCGTCGTCACGGTAATCGTGGCCGCGGCGGCGGCACCGGCGAGCAAGCACATTGCCGACCAGCGAAAGGAGCAGGTTTTTGTGCATCATACGTTTGTAGATTTCGGTTTTAACTGCGCTCCCATCGGAGTTTTCACGTCGATTGTAGTGGATCGCCTGCGGCGCTGTTTGCTAGACTGCAGGAGATGCTGGGTAGATTGCGGGCGTTAGAATCGACGGAAGCGTCGCGTCGGTTCACGAGGCGGCTGGGCGAATCGATCTCCTGCTTCAAATCGGAGCAACGTTTGCTCCTCGACGCCGTGAAAGTCTTTAGGACCCGCGTGAATTTCTCGTGAATTTTCTGAAAATCTCATGAATGCCGCGTCCGGCGTGATCTACGAGTTCGGCGAGTACCGTCTCGACCCGTCCAATTACCTCCTCGCGCGGCGCGATGGCACGCGCGTGCCTCTGACTCCGCGCGTGTTTCAGACGCTGGTGGTGATGGTCGAGCACCATGGGATCGTGCTCGATAAAGAGCGGTTGATGGAAGCGGTCTGGCCGGATTCGATCGTCGAGGAGAATAATCTTAGTCAGAACGTCTCCGCGCTTCGTCGCGTCTTCGGCGACACGCCGGGCGCACAGCGCTTCATCGTCACCGTGCCGGGGCGTGGGTACCGCTTTGCTGCGGACGTGACAGTGCAGGATGGCAATCGACAGGAGGAGAGATTATTCGCCCAACCGGACGCTGAGTTGCCGCAGATTGACGCTAAACCAGAAGCCGCCGCGCCAAAGAAAGTTGCGGCAGCGCCGCCGCTTCTCATTAAGGCCGTGATCGCGGCGCTGTTGATCATCGCCGTCAGCGCCAGCGTACTTGCCCTGCGGCGTCGCGGCAGCCAAGCCACACCTGGGTCGGCGGCACTTCCCGCGAGTGCCGCAGCCGTCTGGGAAAAAAGCATTGCCGTGCTGCCTTTTGCGGATCTTAGTCCGACGCACGATCAGGAATATTTTTGCGACGGCGTTCAGGAAGAAATCCTCACCCGCCTGGCGAAGGTCGCCGATCTCAAAGTGATCTCGCGGACCTCAACGCAACGCTTCAGAACTGGGCCCAAAGACTTGCCCGAAATCGCGCGGCAACTCGGCGTCGCCAACGTTCTGGAGGGCGCGGTGCAAAGAGCCGACGGCCAGGTGCGCGTGACTGTGCAGCTGATTAACGCCCGCAGCGATTCCCATGTCTGGGCAGAAACCTACGACCGCAATTTGACGGATGTCTTTGCCGTCGAAAGCGAGATCGCGAAAACAATCGCGGACAAGCTCCAGGCGAAACTGAGCGGATCGGAGCAGCGCGCGATCGCAGCACGGCCAACTGAGAACACTGAGGCTCACCAACTTTACCTGAAAGGCATCTATTTTTCGAGTAAACGGAACGTGCCTGCTCTGCGCACCGCGATCGATTATTTTCACTCAGCGGTCAGCAACGATCCGAATTACGGACTCGCTTATGCGGGAATGGCCGATGCTTATACCCTCCTCTCCGTCCTCGGTGGCCAAAGTCCGACGGAGACTGTCTCCCGAGCAAAGGCCGCGGCCGAAAAAGCGCTCGCGCTCGATGAGACCTTGCCGGAAGCGCACAACTCACTAGGACTCGTGCTGGCATTTTTTGATTTTGATTTCGCGCAGTCGAAGAGGCAATTCGAACGAGCCCTTGAGCTCAATCCGAATTACGCGACCGCGCATCAACAGTTCGGCAATGTCAATCTCGTCAAAGTCGGCGATTTCGACCGTGGCATCGCTGAGGGGTCTCGCGCCTTGGAGCTCGACCCACTCTCCCTGGCGATTAACACCGATCTCGCGCAGAACTACCTGATGGCGCGCCGCTACGACGAGGCGGTTGAGCAGTCGCGCAAGACCTTGGCTATTGATCCGCGCTTTTACCCCGCGCACTGGATGTTGGGCGAAGCGCTCCAAATGAAAGGCCAACTCAGCGAAGCGGTCGCCGAGTACAAAAAGATGGTTGAACTAACCGACGATCTGCGCGCTCGCGCGATGCTGGCGCAAGCGCAAGCGCGCGTCGGTGAACCGGCGAAAGCCCAGGCTCTCCTCTCGCAGGTGCAGCAAACAACTGTCGGTCCCGATGTAGGAGCCGTCAGGCTCGCGCTGATCCACCTCGCCCTCGGCGAGAAGGAAAAGGCGCTGGAAAAGATCGAGCAAGCCTGTCGCGAACCGGCCGATCCCGACGTCATCAATCTAAAAGTTGAGCCCCTGTTCGATCCTTTGCGCGGCGATCCACGATTCGAGCGTTCCGTGGCGAAATTCTTTGGCAGCGCTAAGCACGAGTGACGAGCCGGAGCGCTGGCACAGCACACCACGGCGCGTAATCGGCTTGCAGAAGCTGGCCGCACAACCGGCCGGAAGGCGGAGCGCGCGGCTGGCCTACTCTCTCCGTGCGAGCACGATCGGATCGAGAGGTTGCCAAGCCAACCTTGATGACTCAGCGGTACCTCAGAGCGAGCTGACCCTCTACACGTATTCAGCGTTGGGGAGAGAAAACAAAGATGACGCAGCCGTCCTTAGACTGAGGCACATGCGAGGAGCCTGCCGGGTTGTGGATGAACGAGCCGGCAAGGTATTCACGAGCGCCGTCCCCAAATACGCCCGAGATGACCAAGATTTCTTCCGCGCCTTGGTGCACGTCGAGAGTGTTGAAAGACGAGCCGGCGTCGATCTCGACGATCTGGGCCGTGGCGCCGTCGTCTGCGCCTCGCCACAAGTCGCGCTTCCGGATTCCGGGGCAGATCTCCTTCGCCGGAACGTCCCGCCAATTCACACCGATTACGCCCTGCAGGTTCATGCCGTCTCGTATCATGTATGCCTAGTAACCGTTTTCGGCGAACCTTGTCGATCACGCGGTTAATAGCTCGAATTCGGGCGATTGTAGTTGATTACTTAGGCGCGCCACAACTTCGAAAAAGTTCGCGGCGCGAAGGCCGCTCTCCCATGTTGCAGGCGCATCCCTGCCGCTCAGTATCTGCCGGCGTTCTAGGAGCGCTTCCCACCAAGTCCGGTTGTTCAGATACCAGTCGATAGTTGACTGAAGACCTTCGCGGAACTCGCGCCGCGGCTTCCAGTTTAACTCCCGCAACGCGAAGCTGGAATCGATCGCATAACGGCGATCGTGGCCAAGCCGATCAGTGACGAACAAGATGAGCGAATGCGGCTTCTGCAGGTGATCGAGGATCAGCTTCACGACGTCGAAGTTCACCATTTCGCTATTGCCGCCGAAGTTGTAGACGGCGCCGGGTTTTGGCTTCGAACAACGCCGCGATGATGCCGGCGCAATGGTCATCGACGTGGATCCAGTCGCGCACGTTCCGGCCGTCCCCGTAGACCGGCAGCGATTCGTCGCGCATCGCTTTCACGATCATCAACGGGATCAGCTTTTCGGGAAACTGATACGGGCCGTAGTTGTTCGAGCAGCGCGTCACCAGCACCTCTTGCGCGGAGGTTTTGTGGCAGGCGAGCGCGACCAGATCGGCGCCGGCTTTGCTACTGGAGCGCGTAAACTTCCAGCACCGCGATACCGGGTGCGTCACCCGCTCCCCGAACGATCGCGGTGTAGGTCGCATTCCTCGCCGGCAGGAGCGCGATTAGCGCAGATTCCAATTCGTTCCGCGGTGGGATCGTCGTGTCGATGATCGCCTGTTTGTCGGGCGAATTCACCCAGTTGTCGTTCTCCTGCAATAACGTGCCGTTCCCGTCATACAAGGCCAGCGTCGGGTCCGCCATTTGTCCGCTGATCCCCAGCGAAGGCCCGATCGCTCGCACTAACACTTTCTGCGCCGCTTCTCCCACTACGATCGTCCCTGCGATCAACACGTTGTCGCCCCTCTGCACCAACCCGCGCGTGCTGATGTTCGCCAGCTTCGAGTCCACCGTGGTATCCAAGTCATACGCTTCCACAACCCCGATCCCCGTTCCTTCGCTCACTCCGCGCACGATCGCGGTGTAGCCCGCGTTGTTAGCCGGCAATGTGGCCACGATCGCGGACTCCAGATCGCTACTCGGCGCAATCGTGGAATCGATGATGGCCTGCTTGTTCGCCGAGTCGGCCCAGTTGTCATTTGCTTCGATCAGACCATTTGGTCCGTGCAGTTCCAAGGTCGGGTTCGCCAGCCGGTCCGCGAATGGGAGTGATGTTCCTATCCCGCGGATCATGACTCTCTTCGCCTGCGTCCCAGTGACGATGAAGCCGCCGATTAACACATTGTCGCCGGTCTCCACCCTTAGTCGCGTGGAGATGTTCCCTAATGCGGCGCGCATCGGTGTTGCGGTAGGTGTAGCTGTTGCTGTAGGGCCGGGTGTTGCAGTTGGTTTCACGGTAGGCGTAGGCGTAGGCGTAGGCGTAGGCGTAGGCGTAGGCGTAGGTGTAGGTGTAGGTGTAGGTGTAGGTGTAGGTGTAGGTGTAGGTGTAGGTGTAGGTGTAGGTGTAGGTGTAGGTGTAGGTGTAGGTGTAGGTGTAGGTGTTGGTGTTGGTGTTGGTGTTGGTGTTGGTGTTGGTGTTGGTGCCGCGCTTTGCACCTCGAAAGCACCAATGTCCGAGCTATCCCCGCCGGCCGCGTTTGGCACATTCGGATCGTCGAAAACTCGCGGGAAAGCGGCGCCGCGCTGGTCGGTGATCAAGCTGCCGGTGAGGCCGTTACTCGTGCCGTGATCGATCGCCGGACTGCCGAAAAGCAGCGCGATCGTCTGCGTAGGTCCGCCGTTATTCTGCAGGCCATTTGGATCAAGCTTTGGGTCGATTGGTGACGCAATCGTGCCGGTCAGGTCGGTCGGTGCAGTAAATCCGGTACTGCCATCTTTCTTGCCAATAAGGTTGAACCCGGCGGTAGTGAATGCGCCGGCCACGTCGGATCCGGAATTCACCGCCGAGTTGAGGGCGATGATGGTGCTCTTGACCTGCACCCCGCCGACGGCATTTTCGACACCTCCGCCTTTGAAGCCGCTATTTGCCGCGATCGTGCTGTTGGTAATCTTGCTTCCGCTGCCTTTGATGTAAATGCCGGCACCCTCAGCGGCGGTATTCGTCGTGACGGTGCAATTCGCGAGGACGACCGCGCCGTCGATTGCGCCGCCGAAATGATTAGCGCTGTTGTTATTGAAAGTGCTGTTGGTGACCGTGACGGCGCCGCTGGTTGAAAAGATAGCCCCGCCGTCGCCGTCCGGCTGTCCGCTATGCCCTTGCACGGAGTTGTTGCTAAACGTGCTGTTCGTTATCGTGACCGGCGCGGTATTGGTGGTTACGGCACCGCCGAACGTGACCGCTTGATTGTGGCTAAAAGTGCAATGGTCGACCGTGAGCGCGCCGCTGTCGCTACCCATGGCGCCAGCAGCGCCGGTCGCAGAGCTGTTATCCGCCAGCGTACTGTCGGTGATATCAACTGCGCCGCTGCTGGTGGAGATAGCACCCGCCCCGAAGATCCCCGCGTTGCTCCTGATGATGCAATTCTTAATGCTCAACGCACCAGCGGCGGTTGAGACTCCGCCGCCCGCACCGCCGACGTTCTGACTAATCGTGCAATTGGCGACGATGACTTTACCGGCGGCGGTATTTCGAATGCCGCCGCCATTCTCAACTGTATTCCCTCCGTTACTGATCGTTAGCCCCGATATCGAGACTCCTCCAGTAGTAGCCACTTTAAAGATTGGGAACCCATCCGACGTGACTTGCGGTCGTTGCACCGTCAATTTGGAAGAACCCGGGCCGGTGATATTGAGACTTTCGGAAACATCCTGCAGGGCGGCCCCGAGATTAATCGTGTAAACACCGGTCTGTGAGTTGTAACCGGGATCCGAAGTAGGAATATTAAAGTTGATCGAATCAGTGCCGGCGAGAGCGTTAGCCTCCTGAATCGCCGCGCGCAGCGTGCAGGGGCCACCGGAACGACCGCCTTGGCGAAAGTCGATACCGCAGGTCCCATCGCCGGGAATGAGATCGCCCTGGTCGCCGGTGCTATCCACGACGAAGCTCGCTGCCGACGCAACACTCGCGAAGCCGCACGCGATGAAGACGAGCGCCGCTGCCGTAGCAGGGGCACAAAATCGCATCCGAAATCGCGCATTCACACTTTGAAGAAAGACGATCTTATCGATCGCATTTTTTTACCGCAAGAAGAAAGCTCACTTCACCGCGTAGACGTCCACCAGGCCAACGCCGACCGTGTTCCCCACCCTACGCACAATCGCGGTGTAGCTGGCCGGCGATAAAGTCGTCAGGATCACTGACTCCGATGGCTTCGGTGGCGCGAAGCCGCTCGCCTGAATCTCTTCTCCCTGCGTGTCCGGGAGCCCGTTTGGCCCACTCGTGGTGTTGTCGACGGCGGTCAGCGTGTAGGTGCCGCCCGCAGCGAGATTGATGATGTCGTCCGCACCATTTGAGTTCGCCGCCGCGATGGCGTTCTTGAGTGCGGCGACGTCGCCGTCCGCGATATTGAAAGTCGCGGCCTGAACGGCTGACGGAGCCGGCAGCAGCAGACTGGCCGACAACACCAAACAGTCTAAGCGACGCGCGTTCACAAGCGGGACCTCCGCTTTTGTATCCGGCAGCCGGCGACGCAACAAGCTCAAATGCAGCAGGTGGAAGCCGGCCGGCCACAGTTCGTGGTGCAACGAGTGCCGAGAATAAATTTACTCCAGCGATCACTCGGCTGTCGGCGCCTCGGTAACCCGGGTCGACGCTAGGAAAGCTCACCATGCGGGATTGCGGTAGCAGCCGATTGTGCTGATGAGCCTAGCGGGAACTCCAACCGGGACGCCGATTTTCGCGTCCGCATGCGCGAGCCATGCTACCGACAGGCTCAGTACCGCCCCGCGCGCTCGAGCAGCGCTTCCCACCAAAGTCGATGGTTCAGATACCAGTCGATCGTCGACTCCAAGCCTCCGCGGAATTCGCGCAGCGGCTTCCAATTCAGCTCACGTTCGGCGAACGAACTGTCGATCGCATAACGGCGGTCGTGGCCGAGTCGATCGGTAACGAATGAGATCAGCGAATGCGGCTTTTCGAGGCGGTCGAGGATCAGCTTCACTACGTCGAAGTTTACCATCTCGCTGTTTCCGCCGAAGTTGTAGACCGCGCCGGGCTTCCCTTCAAACAAGGCTGCGATGATGCCCGCGCAGTGGTCATCGACGTGAATCCAGTCCCGCACATTGCGCCCGTCGCCGTACACCGGGAGCGATTCGTCCCTGAGGGCTTTGATGATCATCAACGGGATCAGCTTTTCCGGAAATTGATATGGGCCGTAATTGTTCGAGCAACGCGTGACGATCACTTCCTGGCCGAATGTTTTGTAACAGGCGAGCGCCAGCAGGTCGGCGCCGGCTTTGCTCGCGGAATAAGGCGAGCTCGGCTCGAGCGCCGATTGCTCGGTGAATTTCCCGGTTTCGCCCAGCGAGCCGTAGACTTCATCGGTCGAAATCTGAATGAAACGCTGGACGCCGTGGCGCCGGGCGCAATCGAGCAGGATGCTGGTGCCGACGACGT
>JBHENE010000190.1:0-5163 GCA_046262215.1 Chthoniobacterales bacterium
GCTAATTTCGGCGCCGGCTGGTCGATCGAAGCTTTCGTCGCGACGATGAGGTGTGGACCCGGCTCACGGCTGATGCGCGTCAGCAGCGCGAGGCGTTCCGCGGAAATTTCCGGATCAGGCAGGATGTTCTCGACGGCCGCGAACTCCGCCTCCGGCAGGAACAAAGCTTCCGGCGCCCAGTTTAGCAGAGCCTCAAACAGAAGCTCTTGGCTGCGAACAGTCGGGCAGATCACCCACAAGGTGCGCGGCAGCTGATTCGCGAGAGCGGCAACAAGAAGCGGCTGCGCCGCATCGGTGACATGCGAGAACGCGACCGGCCTTTCGCCAGCGTCGACAGCCCGCAGCCGGTCAGCTATCGGCGCGGCGCCAGAGACGCGCGCGAGGAGCTCGCTCGTGACGGGGTTCTGCACCGCCAATGCTTCGCCGGATTGGCGCGAACTTCAACGACGCGACGGGAGGTAACGCCGCTGGACCCTTACCAACGATGGAACGCGGGATGGCCTTCCTTCACCGCAACGAAGGTTCCGCGGCAGCTCGCGCATGGTTTACCGGCAGCGCTGAAGAGCGTGCCTTCCACCGTCGCGCGATCGTCCGATGATTCGACGACACGCGCGGAGAGTTTTACGGGCCCATCGGTGGGCGTTGGGCGGAGCAACTTGATCGCATAGTCTGCGGTGACGGTGCAAGGCGGCGACTCCGCACCGGATTTCTGCATTAAGTGATACGCGGCCGTCCAGTTGCAGTGGCAATCGAGGAGTGTGCCGATGATGCCACCATTCAGGACGCCGGGGAATGCCTCGTATTTGTGCTCCGGCGTCCACTCGGCGACAACTTCATCGCCGTCCGCAAAGCTGCGCACGTGCACGCCGTCCGGGTTCGCCGGACCGCAGCCAAAGCAGGCGTTGTTCGGCGCATACTTCTCTTGCAGCGACTGCGATTCGTTAGGCATCAGTGCGCCGTTGCACCGGGATATGGCCGTAGCGCGGGCCCGACGTAGATCGAGCGTGGCCGGATCAAACGGTTGTTGTCGTGTTGTTCAGTGACGTGCGCGCACCAGCCCGCAATACGCGAGGCGGCAAAGATCGGAGTGTTCAATTCCGATGGGAACCCGAACATCGTGAAGACCGGCGCCGCGTACAGATCGACGTTCGCGCAGAGCCCCTTCTCGCGTTCCATCGTCGCTTCGAGCTTCTCGCAAATCGGCACCCACTCCGGTTTGCCGATTCGGTTTCCGTAGTCGCGCGCAATTTCGCGCATGATCGGCACGCGCGAGTCACCCGCTTTGTAAACGCGATGACCGAAGCCCATGATCTTCGCCTTTTTCGCGAGCGCTTCCATCATCCAGCCCTCCGCGCGATCCGGCGTTTTGATCTCGTCGAGCATCTTCATCGACTCCTCGTTTGCGCCGCCATGCAGTGGACCTTTGAGCGTTCCGCACGCGCTCGTCACCGCCGCATACATGTCGGACAACGTCGATGCCGTCACGCGAGCCGCGAAGGTCGACGCATTGAAATCGTGATCCGCGTAGAGGATGAAGATCGTGTCGAGCATCCGCACCTGCCATGTCTCCGGCACCTGACCCGTCAGCTTGTAGAGGAAGTTGCCCGCGTGTGTGAGATCGTTCTTGTCCGCCAACGGATCCTGACCTTGCGAGATGCGCCAGCCGTCGGTGATCAATGTCCCAACACGCGCGATCAATCGGATCGACTTGCCCATGTTTGCGTCGTGCGACTGATCGTTCAGGTCCGGATCGAATCCAGCGAGCATTGACACGCCGGTCCGCAGGACGTCCATCGGGTGCATCGTCTTTGGCAGGAGCCGCAGCATCTCGAGCACCGGCTCGGGCAGTTCGCGTTCAGCCGCGATTTGCCGGCCGAAATCCATCAACTGTTGCGGGGTCGGCAGTTCGCCGTTCAGCAGCAGATACGCGGCTTCTTCGAAATTCGCCTGCTCCGCCATCTCGTGAATGTCGTAGCCGCGATAGGCGAGCCCTGCGTTTGGATCGACCCAGCAGATCGCGGTTTCACCGGCGACAATACCGGCGAGTCCTGGGCTGTATGCTGGTTTGGTTTCAGTGCTCATATGTTCTCCTTCTACTTCGTCGGGTCGTAATCCAGCAGCTCATACAGCTCTTTCCGCGTCTGCATGCGATCGAGCCAGCTCTCCTGCGTGCCGGTTGTTTTTAAATCGCGCAGCATCTGGCCGGTCGCAAACATCGAGACGCGAAACGCCGTCTGCGGGTAGATGACCATGCGGTAGCCGAGCTCCGCCAGCTCGTCGCGGCTCAGGAGCGGGCTCTTGCCGAATTCCGTCATGTTTGCGAGCAGCGGGGCGTCCACCGCTTTGGCGAAATCGCGAAACTCTTCGCGCCCTTGCAGTGCCTCGGGGAAGATGGCGTCCGCACCGGCCGCGAGGTACCTTTTCGCGCGTTCGACGGCTTGGTCGAAGCTCTCCACTGCGCGCGCATCAGTCCGAGCGATGAGGAGGAAATCCTTGTCGCGTCGGGCACCTGCCGCGGCCGCGATCTTCTCGGTCATCTCCTCGGTCTCGACTAATGATTTGCCCGCAAGATGCCCGCAGCGCTTCGGAAATTCCTGGTCCTCGATGTGACAGCCGGCGAGCCCTGCCGCTTCGAGTTCGCGCACGGTCCGCGCCGCGTTATCAGCTCCGCCAAAACCGGTATCGGCGTCGACGATGCATGGGATCTTTACCGCCCGCGCAATGTATCCGGCGAGCAACGTCACCTCGGTTAGCGTGAGCAGTCCGACGTCCGGCACGCCCGCAGTCGCATTGCACAAGCCCGCGCCGCTGATGTAAACCGCGTCGAAGCCTGCACGCTCCACCATTCGCGCCGTCGCCGCATTGAAGGCGCCGGGCATCGCGACACAGCCGCCGTCGATCAGTTCGCGCAGACGCGCAGATGTGGAGCTTGCCGCCATTCGCTAGTCTTTGATTTCGAGCGAACTCATCAGCTTCGAGACATTGCTCGCCTGATCGAGCTGCCAGCATTGCTCGACGACTTTGTCGGCGCCGTCTTTCGTGATCTTCGGGGCCGCGAGCTCGAAGAACTTGTTCTCCACGCCGTCGTCCGGCAGCCGGTTGTTGGCGTTGCCTAACGGATAATCCACGCGCTTCGTGATCGTTCGCCCGTCGGCGAGATTCACGTGCACGATATTCGCCACCGCGTCGGCGTAGAGCGCGGTCAGCTCATCATTTCGCTCCACTTTCACGCCCTGCAGGAACTCCACAATCTTCGATTCCGTAAACCGCTCCGGCGCAAACTGCTTATCCGTCCCCTCGCCATCGATCAACGCCACCGCCGTGATATAAGGCAGGCTGTGATCCGCGGTCTCGCGTTGTTGCGGATGCCATTTCTCCGGCTCGCTCCCGATGATGTCGACCGACGCATCATGGCTCTCGATCACCATCGTCTTCACCTGCGAGAGATCCTGGATCTGATTCCGGATATGCAACGCCGCCTCGATCGCGCTCTGGCTGTGATACTCCGCCGGCCAATACTTGATGCTCGTCTTCAAGATCATCGACGCCGGCCCCTCGCCCGGCATCGCTTCTGCCTTCGTTTCGAAGAGCTGGCCCACATCACCCATCGACACGCCGAGCTCTTTCTCGAACCCCATCTGCCCTTCGAAAATCGGCGCCGGTCCGGTCATGCCGCGGCTCGCCAGCAGCGACGCATACACGCCATGACGCGCCGCATGCGCAAACGCCACACCCTTCCAGTGCGATAGCTCACCGACGCGCGCCTGCCGCATCCCCATGCCAGCTACACCCGCGATGTTGATCGCGTGCCGCGTCTGCTCGCGATCCAGCTTCATCAATTTCGCGCACGCCAGCGCGGTCGAGAACGCGCCGTAGGTCGGATGATCCCAACCGCGCGCACGGATGCTCGCCTGATCGCAGAAACGGCACTGCACCTCATAAGCCATCGCCGCCGCAAGAATGATCTCCTTACCGGTCGCGCCGACCGCTTCCCCGATCGCGAGCACAGCGGAGAAATTATCGCTTGGATGCGCCGGCTCCTTCGAAAGATAGGTGTCGTTGTAGTCGAAATAGCGAATGCAGCAGCCGTTCGCGAACGTTGCCCAATCCGGCGGCGCCTTGTGGGACGTCCCGATCACGGTCGCGCCTAGCTTCGCTGAAAACTCCGTGGCCAGCCCGCGCGCGATCGTGCAGGGCTCCTCGTTCCAAGCTCCGAGCGCACACCCGAGCGAATCAATCAACCGCCGCTTCACCTCATGGACGACGTTCTTCCCGAGATCCTCGTATTCGAGCGTGCAGGCGAAATCAGCGAGCTTGTGGGCGAGCGAGTTAGTCAACGGAGCGGACGAAGAAGTAGCCATAAATTGAGAGGGCAAAGTGGCGAGAAAACGTGCAGGAGCAACAGGTCAGCCGCTCGGGTGAAACGGTTACCGCCTACGTTGCACCTTCGGTTCTGGTCTCCGGCATGAAGAAGAGGAAAATCGCGAGCGCGAACGCTGCGATCGCCGCGAGAAACAGGAAGGCGACGTTGAACCCCGCGCGCTGCACGATAAAGCCGGTGATGCCGTTTGAGAGCGATGCGCCGAGACCGGTGGCGGTCGCCACGACGCCTTGGGTAAAGTTAAAGCGACCGCTGCCGCGGGTCAGATCGGCGATCACGAGGACGCTGACCACGCCGAAGATCGCGGCGCCAATGCCGTCCATCAGCTGCACGCTGACTAGGAAATATGGGTTGTCGTTCAAAGTATAGAGCAGTCCGCGAATAGGCAGCGCCGCAAAGCCGATGAGGAAGACGGCCTTGCGTCCCCATGAAGCCGCGCCGCGACCCGCCGCCATCGCGATCGGGATCATCACGAGCTGCGCTCCGGTGATGCACACCGCCATGAAGAGCGGTGCTTCCTTTCCGTGTCCGCGCGCGAGTTTCTGGCCGACGAGCGGCAGCATCGCGGCGTTTGCAAAATGGAAAAGCACCACGGAGATGACGAAGACGAGCAGAGAGCGGTTCCGCAGCACCGCCAGGAAACCCGCGCCAACACCGGAAGCCGCGCTATTTTCCTCACCCTCCTCGAGCCCGCGTGAGCGCCTGAAGTCGATCTCGTCGCCGCGAATCAAAAACACCGCGGCGATCGTCACCGCGCACATCACGGCGGTGAAATAGAAGAT
>JBHENE010000191.1:0-7238 GCA_046262215.1 Chthoniobacterales bacterium
GACGCGAACGGTCACCGACGCCGCGATCATGCTTGGTGTGCTCGCCGGTTATGACTCGAATGATGCGGCCACTGCAGCCTGCTTGACGGCTGGAAATTGCTTTCAAGACTACACGCAATTTCTCGACCCGAACGCATTGAAAGGTGCGCGCATCGCGGTGTTCACCCCCTCGAGTCCGCTGCCTGCAAATCGCCAGGCATTGCTCGATAATGGCATCGCGGTGTTAAGAGCACAGGGCGCAAGCGTCCGGGTGCTCGAAGTGGCGGATGTTCCGGCTCAACTCGGTACCTGCGTAAGCTTCCCGCTGCCAGCGGTGCCAGCACCTCCGGCGCTGCAATGCTCGTCGGTGCTGTTGTATGGTTTCAAGCGTGACCTGAACGCCTATCTCGCAGCTACTCCCGGTGCGCCGAGACGTTCCCTCGCAGAGATTGTTGCGTTCAATGCAGCGTTGAATCCTGGGCTTAAATATGGTCAGGCCATCGCCGAAGCGGCCTCCATGCTCGACACCTCTCCGGGAAGCGCCGATACGCAACGCTTTCAGCAAGATCGCGCCTTGGATCTCGTCCGTTCGCGCGATGCGTTAAATGCGATCTACAACGGGCCGGACGGAATCAAAGGAACTGCGGACGATATCGATTCGATCATCGCAATCGGAAATTTCTTCGCCGCCGCGCCGGCAAAGGCTGGTTTCCCAAGCGTGACGGTTCCCGCAGGATTCAATATCCCTTCGGCGGCCGACGGGCCGATCGCAAATCCCTTCCCGTCTACTCTGACGTTCTCGGGCCCGGCGTTCTCTGAACCAAAGTTGATCGCCTTGGGCTACGCGTTTGAACAGGTAACCAAGTATCGCGTGCCACCGGCTAGCACACCCGCGTTACCGAGCGACACTGTGATCAAGACCGTGCGCTGATAGCAGTTCCTCGCTCTCGTTAGGTCGCTGACATCTTAAGCGACTCGGACTTGGCAAGCGGATCACGAATATAACGGGGAGGCGTCGCGATGATGCCTCCCCGTTTTCCGTTTATGTGGGCAAACGAAGCGGCGTTTTGCCGGACCAAGACGACATGAACGGCGTGCCTCGACGGGGCACACGCGTCATCGTTGCGACGCCGAAGACTCTGTTTCGGTCCTGCAGAAGGCTCCGTATGCTTCCTCCCCCAGTGACTGGGATCAAGTCGTCGCTCGTGAGGCTGGGTGCAGCCTCCAAGGCCAGATGGATTGGAACGCGGTGAACCTGCTCGGGCTCGGCAAAGCCTCATCCGCTCAGGAGCTAGCAGCTCGTGCACATCGTTTGCAGCCGGTCTGTCGACGTCTACTTAATCGCGGGCGATCGCACTCAGGACGAACGGTGTCGTCCGCCCGGCACATACGCATCCCTTCTGACGTCTGTCGTAATCCTCGACCGTCCTGCGGCGGTTCGGGATGAAAGCTCGCCCGGCGGCGCTAAATCGCGCTACTAGAATGCCGCACGCAGCGCGACTGCTCCGTAGGGCGCGCCTTTGTCATTTTTGTAGCGGACGTCCGCCCGATGGAAGTCGAACTCCCGATACGGCACATAGCCGCCTTCGAGCGAGAACTTAATGTCCGGCGTGAGCTTCCAATCAACGCCAAGGCCAGTGCGCACCTCGCTGTAAGTCAGCACCGCGCGGTTAAGACGCGCGTCGCGGCGACTCAGCAAACCGCCCGATGTCCCGAAGTCATTATCGACCCGGAAGGTGGAGCCTTTCAGATCTGCGCCGGCATAGATGGTGAAGTTCCGAGTCGCTTCGTATTCCAAGCGGGGCGTCGGCACGGCCGCGTTCAAGACCCACTGCGGAGCAAACCGCCAGCGCACACCGCCACCTGGAAGCACGGGATACTTGCGCTCGTAGTTAACGCTGACGCCGAAGATGAACTGCAGATTCTCGCTGTAGAGATAGGTACCGCCGATGACGACTGGCACGTTGAAGGTTTCGCTCCCGAGGTGGTTTGTGCCGTAGTAGCCAGGCTGCGCTTCGATCCGGAACAGAAGCGAATCCGAGAATTTGGTATCGAGACCAACGACAGCGCTAACCGACTGCAGCGTCTCTGGGACCTGAGTCCGGCCGAAGAAAAAGCCCGTCGGTCCGGGTGTCGCAAAAATAAAATCGGGCACGCCGAAATCGAAGCGTTCGTAAGCGACTCCAAGTCGGAGATATCCGATCGGCGTGCGCGGCCGATAAATGAACCGGGCCGCGTAGTAATTTTCGTCGAACTCCACATGGCGGAATCCACGCTCGACGCTCCCGTCCCCCATGTGCGCGTATTCGACGTCGAACTCAAAGGGAATCACGCTTTCGGTCGCAGCCGCTGTGCTCGCGCTGGAGACGGTCGAAAAATCGCGCCCCGTGCCCGCATAAGCGGTCGTGGCCAGACAGAGGGAAAGAAAGAGCGAGCGTGAGATTTTCATAGAAAGAAGTAGCTGAGTCGGAGAATGCCTACGGAGTAGCACCGGTGTCACGACGAAACAACCGCACGGCGCGAGAAACATCCTTTATCAACGCGGACTCGGAGCCAAGGCGTTCAATCCCGCGAGCATCGCCGAGTTCCGCCGACGAAGTCATGTCGCCACGCCATACCAGGGTGGATGGTTTGCCGCCAACATCGACGGGCCACATCTGATACAGGGTCGCGGCCGCGTAGAATCCGCCGCTCGCGTAGTAGATAACGTCCGCTGCCTGCGCACTGCTGTTGCCGCCGCTACGGTTGTACGAAGCGCCGAGCGTGAGCACGCCTTTGCTCTCGATTTCGTTCAGCTCCCAATACTGCTCGCCTTTGCCGCCGATCAATCCCGAGAACTGCTTCTGGATTTTCGGCTGTTGCTGGAGCATGCGGTTGATCTCGTCGCCGGCGCGAATGGGCTGCTCCCCGTTTTCGTACGGCGGCTGGCCGAACGGTCCTGCGGCCGCGCGCGCGCTCAAGACACCCGACCAAAAACCCGCCACCGGACCTGCCATGCCATTGCCGCTCGTGGGCAGCTTCGCACCTTCCGCGCGGCTGAGTTGCAGATCGTTCGATTTGCCCACGGTAGCTGAGACGAGTGCGCCGACCGCGCTGTTATTCGGCGCTTGCTGCAACCGCGCGAAATCGGAGCCGTTCGCGTGCATGATAATATTCAGCTCAGAATGCTGCGCGGGATTCCAGCGGCGGAGCGCTTCCGACACCTGCGAGGGAGAACCTGGCGCGACCCAGACAGATTGCACTGAGAGGAACCGCGGCGTCGACATCGCGGGCCCGCGCATTGTCTTCGCGTCGCCGCTCGCGAGTTGCGCAAGGTCGATTTTGTCGAATACGGAAAACGCCGCGAGATCAGCGACTGGATCGGCGTTCACGTGAGCGGCGAAGGCTAGCAGCAGGCTTGCAGTGATGATGGTGAGATGGCGCTTCATGTGCAGTGGTTTCGATTCCATTTGGAAGGTGTGGCAATTATTCCGATAGTCGGGCGGAACTTGGGCGGAACCGCCCGTCCAACTATTCATGAGTGAGCCGGTAATTTTTCTCGACCGCCTTTCCAAAGCCTACGGCGATGTCAGGGCGGTCGATAATCTCTCTCTGCAGATCGACGCCGGCGCAATCTTTGGATTTCTCGGCGCGAACGGCGCCGGCAAAACGACGACGATGCGGATGTTGTGCGGGCTGGTTCGGCCGACCGGCGGGCGCGGCGCTATCAGCGGCCGCGACGTGTGGCAGGAACGCCAGGCAGTCCGCTCGAAGTTCGGGTATGTGGCGCAGCGGTTCAGCCTCTATCGCGACCTCACCGTCGAGGAAAACATGCGCTTCTTCGGCGGCGCCTTTCGCGTTTCGCGGCAGGAGTTGGAGGAACGGGTGCCGCGATTGCTGAAGCTCGTCGATCTGGAATCAAAACGTGACGCGGCTGCCGGGAGCCTATCCGGCGGCATGCGCCAGCTACTCGCGCTCGCCTGCGCGCTGATCCACGATCCGCCGCTGCTGTTCCTCGACGAACCGACGTCTGGCCTGGACCCGATCCATCGCCAGCAGATGTGGAATTTGCTCTACGATCTCAGCAGCCGCGGCATCACGATCTTCGTGACCACACATTATATGGACGAGGCCGAGCGCTGCACGGAGGTCGGCTTCATTAACCGTGGACGACTCCTCGCGACCGCGTCGCCGCGCGCCCTGAAGGAGAGCTTTAATACGAAGCTGCTCGAGCTCGATGTTGAGCCGGCCATGCCTGCGCTAGTCCGTCTCCGCGAAGAGCGGGATGTCCTCGGGGTGTCATTACGCAGTGGAAGCTTGCGGCTCTACGTCGCGGACCCGGAAAAGCTCGTGGCACGTTGGCGTGAGCGGTGGCCTTTCGATGGAATCACCTGGAATGGTGATCGCCTCGTCGAGCCGGACATGGAAGATGTTTTCACCGCCTACTCGGAGGGCTACACGACGATGTTGAAGCCGCTGACATCATGAACTCCGGCTCATTCCGCGCGATCGCGAGCGTCGCTCGCAAGGAGTTCCTGCACATTCGCCGCGACCGGCGCGTGCTCATTCTGCTGCTGGTCTTGCCGCCGGTGTTCACGCTGGTTTTCGGCCACGCGTTCGAGGTGGAGGAAATGACGAATGTCCCGGCGCTCTTGATCAACGCTGACGCCACTCCGCGAGCGGAGCGGTTCGTCGAGCGTGCAATGCAGAGCAAGACATTCCGCTGGCAGAAACAGGATCCGGGGCTCGGCGCGTCGCATGACTTGTTAGGGCAAGGAGTCCGTGCGGCGCTCTCCATTCCGGCGGGTTGGAGCGAAGGACTGACGAACGGTAAACCAATCCCGCTCCGCCTAACGCTTGATGCAAGCGACACGAATATCGCGCCGCAGTTAGCAGGCAGCGTGCAGGAAATACTTGGCGATTTTCAGCTAGCGGAGCGTCAGGAGATGATCGATGCGCTCCCGGCGGAAGTGTTCGACATGGCGCAGAAAATCCCGGTCGAAGTGCGGAAGCAATTCGTCTCCGCGATGGAGCCGTGGACGATCGAGAAACAAATGCTCTACAACCCCGGCGAACGATTCATCGATTACGTGCTGCCCGGAATCATCGGGCTGATCCTGCAGCTGCTCACGGTCACGTTGATGGCGTCGACGCTCGCGCGCGAACGCGAAGCCGGCACGCTTTACCAGCTGATCGTCACATCGCTGCAACGCGGTGAGATTGTGCTCGGGAAGATCATCCCATATTTCGTAATCTCGGTCTTTCTGATCCTCTTCATCGTCGTCCTCGCTGGCTGGCATTTTCATGTGCAATTCCATCAGCCGGGAATGCTCGCGGTGATCTGCGTGTTGTTCCTGCTTTGCTCGTTAGGGCTCGGGTTGGTGATCTCCGCCATCTCGCGCACGCAGACGCAAGCGATCCAGTTTTCCGTCTTCTTTCTCCTGCCGGTTTTTGTCCTCTCAGGAGCGTTCGCGCCGCTCGAGCAGCTGCCGGTTGCGATTCGTTACCTGTCCGAGCTGTTCCCGCTCACTCATTTCTGTCGCGCCTTTAGGCTCGTGAATTTGTATCACGCGCCGTTTCAGTTCTACGCACCCAGCTTGCTCGCGCTGTGCATCGGCATCGTGGTCACCTTTCTCGGCGCCGCGTTTCTGCTCCGCCGGATCGAGCAGTAAAGGCTTCGTTCTCACCTCCGATGCGCGCGCACGCTCTGAGCAGGTTATTCGTGCTGCTCTGCCTGGCCGCGAGCAACGTCCCTGCCCAGGAGGCGACGAGCGATCGCGTCGTTGTTGCCGCCGATCGTTTGCCTGATGCGGAATCAGGCGCGCCGTTCAGCATCGACGTTCTCGATGCGAGCGAGCTTCGCCGCGCACCTGAGCTTCGACTCGATGACATCCTGCGCGCCGAAGTGCCCGGTTTCAGCCTCTTCCGCAGGAGCAGCAGCCGCACGGCTAACCCGACGACGCAGGGTGTAACGCTGCGGAATTTCGGGCCGAGCGGCGCCGGTCGCACGCTCGTGTTGCTCGACGGCATCCCGCTGAATGATCCATTCGCTGGCTACGTGCTTTGGAGTCAGGTGCCAGCGACCTCGCTTGAGTCCGTGCTCGTGAATCCCGGTGGAGGAGCGGGGTTGTTCGGGAATGCAGCGCTCGCCGGTACGATCTTTCTCGTTTCCCGGCCGCTGGATCAAACCTCCGCGTCCGCGGAGGGACTGATCGGTGACCACGACACCTCAGTGTTATCGGCGAATGCGACGGTCGCGCACAGGCCTGTTGCCGCCGCCGTTTTCGCAGAGCGTTTTTCGACCGGCGGCTATCCAGTACTTGCGGCGGGACAACGCGGCCCGGTCGATCGAGACGCGAGCGCGACCTCGGACGTGATCGACCTCCGCGCGACGTGGCAACTTAATCCCGACACTTCTCTTCGCGTGAGTGCTCGCGGTTTCAATGACGATCGCGAGAACGGCACCGCGCTCACGCATAACAGGACGGTCGGGGAGGATTTCAGCGCCGTGCTGACCAAGGAACTCCCGAGCGCCGCGGCCGAGGTCCAGCTCAGCGCGTACGGCCAACTGCGGCGCTACCGCAGCACGTTCACCTCGATCAACGCAGCGCGTGATGTGGAGACTCCGGCGCTCGATCAATACAATGTCCCGGCAGAGGCCGCGGGCGGAAGCATCGTCCTTCGGATTGCAGCAGGCGCGGCTCATAAAATTACCGTCGGCACCGATACCCGCTGGGTCGAAGGGGAAACAGACGAAGCATTCCTTTGGAACGGCACACGGTTCACGCGCCTGCGCGAAGCGGGTGGTCAGCAGCTGTTCGCTGGCGTCTTTGCGGAGGACACCTGGTCTGCCTCTCCGGCGATAACGATCGTCGGCGGGATCCGGGTTGATGAGTGGCAACTCTTCGATGCCTCACGCACCGAATCGGATCGCGCGTCCGGTCGCATTCTGACGAACGCCAGTTACGCTGATCGCGACGGCACTGAGCTCAACGGTCGGCTTGGCGCGCGCGTGCAGGCAAGCAAAGCACTCGCACTCCGCGCGGCGACCTACACCGGGTTTCGCGTGCCCACGTTGAACGAGCTTTACCGGCCCTTTCGCGTCGGCAACGACGTGACCGAGGCGAATCCGGAGCTTCGTCCGGAGCATCTGGTCGGTGCGGAGGCGGCGGTCGAGTGGCAGGCCACGTCGACGCTGCAGTTCTCCGCGACGGGGTTCGTGAACCGGCTGGAGGATGCTGTCGGCAACGTGACGATCGGCCGTGGCCCGGGCACATTTA
>JBHENE010000192.1:0-4851 GCA_046262215.1 Chthoniobacterales bacterium
CGCATGGGCCGAGGATGAACGCTGGCATCTTCCCGCCAAGCGTGACGTTTCCGATTTTGAGCGGCTTCGTTTTCAAGAGGTAAGGGCTGCTGGTGTTCGCTTCTGGCCGACCAAATCGGCGACCGCGAATGGCGCATATAACAGCATAAAGAACAGCAACGCCAAGCCATGCATCTGCAGCAGATAGAGCGGCCGCGATTCTGAAAGGTAGCTTAAGAGCGAAAACGCTTCCGGTTTGTGGAGGAGGAAGCCGTAGTTCACGCCCGTGACCTCGTCGACGATGAGGGCGACCACGAAGTAGAACTCGGACCATGCAAATGCGCGCACGATCGACATCGGATAGGGCCGCAGCCTGCGCGTCAGCATCAGAAACACGACGCCGACGATGATGCCGCAATGTGACACGAAGAAGCAGATAAAGCGCAGATCTGGAAACCCGTAGAACAGGTTCGGCGTCAGCACCGCCTGGAGCGTTCCGCCGATGCCCCAGAAATAGGCAACTTCGAACCACTTCCGGTTAGCCGTCGCCATCGCGACGATCACCACGACCATCGCCCAATCACACATCTGCATCGGCAGCATTTGCGTCCAGGTCAGCTCCCCAAGCCGGCGGATGAAGAGCAAATACACCAGGTAGTTCGCGAACAGGAGCGCCGCGATCATCGCAATGGTTGTTCGCTCCAGTAGCGGCGCTCGATAACGCCTAACGAGTGCTGCGAGCGCAAAAGGGAGCGCAGCAGTCAGCGCGATTGTGATGAGATGCTCCGCGCTGTAGGCGTGAAACGGCGCCGGATCGTTCATCACCGCGCGGCGGCCATTCAGTCAGCGAATCACCCAGAGATTGCACGGGATCACGTCGGTGACCCAGGCGATGTGCGGCGGCAATTCAGACGTCGGCGCGCCGCTCGGCTCGACTGGCTCCACCAGCAAATCAGCTTCGACAGCTTGCACGAAGTCTGAGGCAGCAAAGCCGGTGTTCCCGCGAATGCAGCGCGTTTCCACCGCGAGGCCGGAGTCGCCGGCTGCATCAACGAACGCATCGAGCACGTCCTCTTCTTCCTCAAGGGTACGCGCAATTGGCTGATCATCGGCAGGCGGTTCGTCTGCGTTCGCGCGCAGCGTGGCGCGAGCGGCATCGAACGTCGTGTAAACACGGATGACGTAGATGTTTTCCGACTGCTCTTTCGTCGCGAGCGCGAGGGTTTGCTGAAATGCTCGCTCAACGTGTTCCGAATATTCCGGCACAAAAAACACGATTCGCCGCAACGGCCTCGGCTCGCGGTCGGGCTTCGTGAACAGCATCACCGAACAAGGCGCTTCGCGGATCAGCCGGCGCGCGACATTGCCGACAAACGCGCGGAGCACGACCTCCTTCTCCAGCGCGCCGGCGATGATCAGCTCGAGGCCTTGACGCCGCGCCACTTCAAGAATCGCGTCTGCGGGCGCGCCTTGCTGATAGTGGATGATCGAATCCGCCGGCAGCGCCAGCTCGGTTAACGCTGTCACGAAACGTGCCGTCGTCGCATCATCTTTCTCGCCGACGTAGATCAGGGTCAGCTCCGACGCGAGCCGATCGCGCACGCGCTTCGCTTCGGCGAGCACCTGCTCGAACCGCGGCGAAAACGCGCTGGCAACGCCGATGGTGCGGTAGAGCGGCTCGGTCATAAGGCGGGAGAAGGTTGAACGCGCAACGCCGAACGTCCACCGTCGAATCTTTCGGCGACGATGGGCGAATTGAGCGTTGGACGTTCCTCATCGAACGTTGAACCTTCGGTTCTCAGGATGCGGCGCGCGATTTACCCGGGCAGTTTCGATCCCGTCACCAACGGTCACCTCGACGTGATCGATCGCGCGCGGAAACTCTTTGACGAGGTGATCGTGGCGGTTGCACATAACGACCAGAAGCAACCGCTCTTCACTCTCGAGGAACGCCTCGAACTCTTGCGCGCGACGATTGGAAATATCGAGCGGGTGCAAATCGCGCCGCTGGCCGGTCTGCTTGTCGATTTCGCGGTACAACAGGGTGCAACAGCTGTCGTGCGAGGCCTGCGCGCCGTCTCGGATTTCGAATTCGAATTCCAGATGGCGCTGATGAATAGGAAACTGGAACCGAACGTGGAAACGATCTTTCTGATGCCAAAGGAGGAATACACCTACCTGAGCTCGCGCATCGTGAAAGAGATCGCGCGCCTCGGCGGCGATATTGCGAAGTTTGTGCCTGCGCCCGTTGTGGAAGCACTCGCGAGGAAGCAAAAACGATGAAGGTTCATCTCCGCCAAATCCCGGACGAAGGACTGCATCTCGAGGGCGAGGAAGAATGCCCGATTCCGGAGCTCGCGTCGGAGGATGTCGTCTGCGCGGGGCCGCTGACTTACTCGCTCGACGTCGGTATTTCTGAAGGCTCGCTCTGGGCGAACGGGTCGCTCTCGCAGCCGGTGGAAGTGCATTGTGTCGCTTGTCTTGAACCATTTGTGCACACGATCGAGGTGCCGGAGTTCGCGCTGTTAACAGATACCGGCGGGCCCGAAGTGGTCGATCTCGCGCCGTTCGTGCGCGAAGACATCCTGCTGAATTTACCCGCCTACCCGCGCTGTGATCGCAACGGCGGCCGCATCTGCCCTGCGCCGCAACTGCGCCAAAACGCTGCTGATGCGGACGAAGATGCCTCGACACGGAAGCCCGACTGGAGCGCACTCGATAAACTCGATCTCGAGTAAGCCTGGCAGTTGCCTTTTCCGGATTTCCTGCTTTCCTAACCCGCTCTTATGGGAGTTCCAAAACGCAAAGTTTCGAAGATGCGGCTCCGCACGCGCAAGGCATCACACCGTTGGGTCCCTCCGCAGCTGAACAAATGCACGCAGTGCGGCAGCACCGTCGCTTCGCACACCGCCTGCCCTTCCTGCGGCTATTATAAAGGCCGTCAGGTCCTCACCGTCGACGCCGGTTAATGTGAGAGGGGCCGTAGTGCCCCGAAACTGCAGCGTCACGAACACGAAGATCGCGGCGCTAAGGCAGCTCCCACATTAGTTTCGTTTTGCATTCGAGCGCGGAAGCTCGCAAACTCCCGCCTCAATGAAGATCGCACTCGACGCGATGGGCGGCGACTTCGGCCCGCCGAATCTCGTGGCCGGCGCGGTCATGGCCCTGCGCGAGTACGCGCCCATCGAGAAGCTATTTCTGGTCGGTGACACTGGCCGCATCGAGGTGGAGCTGAAGAAGCATGGTTGCAACGACAGCCGCGTCGAGATTGTCCATTCGACGCAGGTGGTGGAGATGACGGACGGTGCGGTCGATTCGGTGCGGCGAAAAAAAGATTCGTCCGTCAGCCGCGCGGTTGATCTCGTCAAGAAAGGCGACGCAGAGGCGATCGTCAGCGCGGGCCATACCGGCGCAGCGGTCGCGGCGACGACGATTAAGTTGCGGACTCTCCCTGGAATCGATCGTCCCGGAATCGCCGCAATCATTCCATCCGAGACAAACATCTTTGTCCTGATCGATGCTGGCGCGAATAGCGATCCGCGGCCGGAGCATCTGGTCCAATACGCGATCATGGGCTCTGTCTATTCGCGCCATGTCATGGGCTTCAACAACCCGTCGATCGGTCTCATGTCGATCGGTGGCGAAGATCTGAAAGGGAGCGATTTGACCAAAGAAGTCTTCAAGTTGTTGAAGCAAAGTTCCCTGAATTTCCGCGGCAACATCGAAGGGCACGATCTCTTCGCACATCCGGTGGAGGTGGTCGTGTGCGACGGATTCGTCGGTAACGTGATCCTGAAAACATGTGAGTCAGTCGGCGATGCGATCTTCAAATGGCTCAAACACGAGCTGACGAAAAACAAGCTCCGCATGGCAGGCGCATATCTCGCGCAGAACGCGTTTCGCGCGATCAAGAAGAAGGTGAACTACGAGGAATATGGCGGTTCGCCGCTCCTCGGCGTGAACGGCATCTGCATCATCGCGCATGGCGCCAGCACCCCACTCGCAATCAAAAATGCGCTGCGGGTTGCGGGCGAGTCGATTGAATCCGAAGTGAACCCACATATCATCGAGGAAGTTCGCCGCTATAATGAAACGACCGCCTCGCTCGAGCCCGCGATCCGCTAAAAAAGCGGGCCGCACCGTCTCGATCGTCGGCACCGGCAGCTACGTTCCGGAGCGCGTTCTGACGAACGAAGAGCTCTCGGAATCGGTCGACACCACCGACGAGTGGATCACGACGCGCACAGGCATCAAAACCCGCCGCATCGCCGCGAAGGACGAATACACGAGCGACATGGCGACTCGTGCTGCGCTTAACGCAATGGAGCAGGCGAACGTCGCCGCGGAGGATATCGACCTCATCCTCGTGGCGACAGCGTCGCCGGACATGATTTTTCCCGCCACTGCCTGTTTTGTGCAGACGAAAATCGGCGCGAAAAACGCAGCTTGTCTCGACGTCTCCGCTGCGTGCGCGGGGTTCCTGTTCGCGCTCGAAATCGCGCAACAGTTCATCATGTCGCACACGTACGACACGGTGCTCGTGATCGGTGCGGAGAAGCTCAGTTCGATCACGAATTGGACCGATCGCAACACCTGCGTGCTCTTCGGCGACGGCGCGGGCGCCGCGATTCTGCAGCATCGTGGCAGTGCGCACGGCATCATCAGCACGCACATCGGGAGCGACGGAAATTACTCCGATATTCTTTGGATGCCTGGTGGTGGCTGCAAGACGCCGATCACCGCGGAGAATGCGCACGAGTGGCTGCAGACGATCCACATGTCCGGCAAGGACGTTTACAAGCAGGCGGTTATCTCGATGATCGACGCTTCCAAAAAGGCGCTCGATAAAGCGGGCCTTACGATCGACGACAT
>JBHENE010000193.1:0-12983 GCA_046262215.1 Chthoniobacterales bacterium
CTGGAGCGATCACACAGGTAGATAAAAAATTCACGAAGAAAGAAGGGAAGCCGTTTGGAGTTGTGTTCATCGAGGACCTCACTGGCACGCTTGAAGTGGTCGTTTGGAACGAGGTCTACGCGAAGCTGTCAGACACGCTCGTGCCTGGGCGCGTTATCGCGATTCTAGGCACGCTCGACAAGCGCGATGACACGGTCCGCGCGACTGCGCAAAAAGTGAAGCTGCTCGCGCCGGATCCGGAGTTGGTGAAGCCGGAACCGTCATCAACCGGTGGAAGGGAAGCTGATCCGATGGTGCTCCGTTTTTCGTCCGGAGCGAGTGCGTCTGACCTCCACGAAGTGCGGGAGATTCTCGCGTTGTCGCCAGGCGCGACCGGCGTGCGTTTACTGTTCGAGCGCGAGGGCGGCGAATTGCTGCGGCTTGATGCCGGCGCGGAATTGCGCGTCAGCGTGACGCCGCAGCTGACGGAGCGCCTCGCCCGCTGGCGTGTAGCCTAAGGGCCAGCGGACGCTGTGGCGACAACTCGCAGTTCGTCGGCCGACGCGGTCGCTGGACAGATGCGAAACGTCCTCGCCACATCGATATTTTCGGCTCCGCGCGTTTGCAGGGAGACGTTCCAATCGGCTTGTGATAAGCCGCCCTTGATCGCGATTTGGGTAATCTGAGGTTGGTTCGAGTCGGCGCCCGCCGGAGCTGCGAGCGCGAGGCCCCGGACGCAGCTGCCTGATGGCACCTTAGTGGCATCGACAAGAGGTGCCGTCGGGAAGAGCTTCGCTTCAACTTCTCGCAAATCGGTGAAGGCGATTTCGCCCCAGATGCCGACATCTGCAGCTGCACTGCTGATATCAGCATAGCGAATCGTTGCGTTCCCGCCGTTGCAGCTGATGTCAGCACTGACTCTTGCGGCGTTTGGGAAACGTGCGTCGAGTAGCTGGACTTCACCAGTAGCGGTCAGTGCCGCGCGTGCTTTGCGTTCGGCGAAGACCATCGTCCCGTCGACAACGAGCTGGCCGCTGTATTCGCCCGGGCCGGCGCCGAAGAGGCGGGCGAAAGCATCAAGATCGCCGATGTTCGCAAACAGGTCGCCGTTTACCTCACGATGAGCGGGATCTTCGCTTCGGAATGGCAGCGGTGAGTCGCCGCTCAAAGTGAATTGGTTCGTCTGTTGCTTCACATAAAGCTGCTCGAGGTGGACGCGGCGGTTATAGATCGAACCTCCCAGCATGATCGTCTCCGCGGTGCGGTCGCCGAACGTGAAATCGTTCACTTCGGCCCAAATCGAAGTCGTCGCCTCCAGCGGATCAGACGCATCACCGCGGAAGGTGAACTTGCACGTGCGGATCGCTCCCGTCGCCGGCTGCTGCCACCCGAGCATCGCGGACATTTGCGCGAGCGATATCTCGGAGGCGGTCGCAGCTACGTCCCATAGCTGCCGGCCATTGCGATTTTCCTCCATCACGTTCCCACGCACTTTGCCGCCGAAGACGTCGCTGTTCAGCTCGAAGCCGATCCGGTGTGACGCGACATGGCTGAAATCAGCTGTGATTGCGTCAATGTCGATGCCGCGCGTTAACGTGATCGCACCGAGGGTGAGCCGTTCGTTTTGCCAGGTCGTGGCGCCGCGCAATTCGGTGAAGCGCTTGCTGATTAGCGGTGACGCGACGGCGACCTCGCGGATGGCCAACGAGCCCGTCTCCACTTCGCTCGCGGACAGAGATGCGTCGTGCATCTCGATCGTCGTGTTGCCCTCTTGCCAGCGCAGATCGAAATGTGAAATCCGGAATGTATCGGCGAAAAGCTGCTGGAACGAGCTGCGCGGCGATCGCTGTTCTAACCCGGCGTGCTCCGCGATTTTCCGGACCGCTAGACGTGCGCCATCAACTGATAAGTCCCGGATCCAACGTCGGTCCGAGCGAGCCGCGATGGCACGGAGATCGACCCCGAATTCCACCCGCGAAACTTCGAGGGTCCACTCAAAACCACTCGTCGCGGAACCGTGCGCATGGATGTCGCGAAGTACGACAGGGCGGAATAACGGTGCATCAATTGCACCGATCGCGACCGCAAGTCCTTGCTGGCGGGCGTGGTACCAGACCCACGTCCGGAGGCCATTCGCCACGATGAGCGGCGTGATTAGCACGACGATGGCGACCGCGGAAAACAGCGCGAGCCCGGCGATAAGAATGGGGCCATGGCGTTTCATCGCACCCCTGTTTTGCGGCTAAAGACGTGCGGGAGCAAGCCGGCTCTCGCCTAAGGTTTCGCGACACCGGGAGCCATGTCGCCATCGAAAAGCAGCTGGAGCGGCTTACTGCTGCCGATCCGGTCGGTCAGCTGCTTCCGCAGCGCCTCCTCGGCCTCGGCAGAGAGGCCGCCGGCCTGCGCCTTTTCGCGTGCAAGCTTCGGCATCGTGGCGAGCTCGTTCTCCACATCGGCGGCGGTCACACGGTTCCAATAGCCATTCTCGAATTCCTGCACTTCGACGTGCTGTTGCTCGACGCCGAGGATCCGGGCGTGCGGTAGTTCCACCGCAATCGCGCCGTCGGTCACGTCGGCTTTGACGTGTTCGCGCAGGTCGAAGCCGGCTTTCACGAGGAAGCTGCCGTGAAGCTTTACTCGCTTCGTGCTGCCCGCCCAAGTGTGGGAAAATTCGTGGTCGACTTCCACTTGCCGCGTCAACACAGCGAGCTCCGCCACGGGCGTAGTCTGCTCGAGGTAGACGTGGTTGTTGATCCTGACCTGCGGCTGGAGGTGGGCAATTTCGACAAACGCCGCGCGTACTTTGGTCGCGAGGCGCTCGAGCTCTGCAGTGCTCTCGCGGCCGGTCCGCATCGGCCAGGTCTCCAGACGGAAGAAAATGAACGCGATCAACGCGATTGCCGCCAGCAAGATCAGGGCGAACGCAAGCGGCCACGAGAAGCGACGTGGCGACGGCCGCCGAGGAGTTGTTTCCATTGCGTCAGGACAAAAAAGTACCGCCCCCCGCGCCCGATGGACGCGAAGGGCGGCTGTTCCCCCCAGAACAATCTTCCAAAACTGCGGATCAAGTAGCTCGGAGGGCGTTAGGGCGCAACAAGTATCTGGTCCAGAGGCCACTGACAGGGCGTGCTGAACCGGGACGCGAATGCGCGCGCCGCCGGTTTTGGTGATACCTGTCACGCAAGTGCTGACCGAACTACAGCTGCGCCAGTTCCGGTGTTTCGAGTCGCTTCGGGTCGAGCTTGCTCCCGGCTTTAACTTCTTCATCGGGCAAAACGGGCAGGGGAAGACCTCAATCCTGGAAGCGGCCTGCGTGCTTTTGCGGCTGCAATCGCAAAGGAGTTCGTCGCTCGCGCCGCTGGTGAAGATCGCCGCCAAGTGGTTCGGGGTGTCGGGACAGTGCGATGGCCACGCCCTGGATTTTCGCTACAGCACTCTCCGTCGAAAGCTCGAGTTCGACCATGTGGAGCAGCGCGGCGCCGGCGAGTATTTGCGGATCGGGCGAGTTGTCTCGCTCGCGAACACGGACATCGAGCTGGTCCGCGGCGGGTCCGATTTTCGGCGGCGCTTTCTCGACTTCCTGGGCATCCAGATCGAGCCGACATATCGTCCGACGCTACGCGCCTACGAACGCGCTCTCCGCGCGCGCAACATGCTTCTGAAATCGGCGCAGCCCCGCCCACGGGAACTCGCCGCGTACGATCCGCCGTTGCTGGAACACGGCGCCAAGCTTTCGCTGCTGCGCGCGTCGCTGGTCGAGCGGTTAACCCCGTCCGCGGCGGAAACACATCGGGAAATCAGCGGGATGAATGAGACGTTCGCGCTGCAATTCGCTCCCGGGAATGGAGCGGATTTCGCAGCGGAGCTGGCGAGCTCGACAGTTGCCGAAACGCGATTGCGTCAGACCGTGGTCGGCCCACATCGTGATGATCTCACCCTGCTTGTCGATGGAATGCCGGCGACTCAATTCGCGTCCGAAGGTCAGCAGCGGACCATCGCGTTAGCGCTGAAGATCGCGCAGGCGCGGGTCTTCGCGACCGAAGAAGGAACACCGCCGCTGTTGTTGATCGACGACATTTTTGGCGAGCTCGATCCATCACGCCGCAACCGTCTGCTCCGTGCGCTCCCCCCAGCTTCGCAGAAACTCGTCACGGCCACGAACATGAGCTGGCGCGAGGAAACAGCCGAGGGGCAGGTGTTTGAACTAGCCGCGCAGCAGCTGACCGCGCGGTAAGCTTCCGCTTGCGTGCGTTGTCGGCGCGCGATCTAGTCATTTTATGCGCAACCGGGGAGAAGACGCGCAGCAGGGTCTCGCGGGCTCGCTGCTGATCGCGCACCCGAACATGCTTGATCCGAATTTCCGGCGCAGCGTGCTCTTCATCTCCTCGCACGATCCGAATGAAGGGGCGATGGGCGTGATTCTGAACCGTCCGCTCGACAAGCACGTCGCTGATCTAGTGGGGGAAGCTCCGCCCGATGGTCTTGCGGACGTGCCAGTATTTCTCGGCGGTCCGGTCGGGAAGAATCAGCTGATGTTCGCTACATTCGAATGGATCAATGGCGACGGGTTGAAGCTGAATCACAACGTCGATGTCGATGAAGCGCACGAGCGGGCGGGTGAAGATCCGGCTTCCATCCGTGCGTTCGTCGGGTACGCCGGCTGGAGCGCGGGTCAGCTTGAAGCCGAGATGAAACAGAAGGCGTGGATTTTGCAAAAGCCGAGCCGCGCCGCGTTGACACCTGATCGGTTGCCAAAGCTATGGTTCGAGATCATGCGCGGGCTGGGGCCGTGGTATAAATTGCTCGCCGCTGCGCCTGACGATCCCTCTTTGAACTAGCGCCCTGCCGAAACTTCTGCGAGAGCAGAGGATGATCATCGGCGTTCCGAAAGAAATAAAAGAGCAGGAGCATCGCGTCGGCCTGCTGCCCTCGACTGCAAACACCTTAACGCGGCGCGGCCACACCGTGCTGGTGCAGAAAAGCGCGGGAGCTGGATGCGGTTTCCCTGACGAAAGCTACGTCGCTGTCGGCGCGCAGATCATCGACACCGCCGAGGAAGTTTTCCGGCAGGCAGACATGATCGTGAAGGTAAAGGAACCGCTCAAAGCCGAGTTCCCTCTGCTTTGCAAAGATCAGATTCTATTCACGTATCTGCATCTCGCGGCCAGCCGTCCGCTGACGGACGCACTGCTCGCTTCGGGCGTGACCGGTGTTGCCTACGAGACGATTCAGGTCGGCAACAAATTGCCGTTGCTTGAGCCGATGAGCGAGATCGCTGGACGCATGTCGGTGGTGATGGGCGCGTATTATCTGGCGAAGCATAATGGCGGCAGCGGCGTGCTGCTCGGCGGCGTGCCGGGAGTTTTGCCGGGGCGAGTGGTGGTAATCGGAGGCGGAACGTCGGGCGTGAACGCGGCACGGATGGCCGTTGGTTTAAGCGCGGACGTGACGATCCTAGAAGTCGACGGCGAGCGGATGCGCTTCCTCGATTTGACCATGCCGAATGTGAACACGCTCTATTCGAACGAAGCCAATCTGACGGAGTTGATGGCCACGACCGACCTCCTGATTGGCGCCGTGCTGGTGCCCGGAGCGAAAGCACCGAAGCTGATCACGCGTGAGATGTTGAAGCGCATGAAGCCGGGCAGCGTCTTTGTCGACATCGCGATCGATCAAGGCGGCTGCGCGGAGACGTCGCGGGCGACGACGCACCACGATCCGGTTTACGTCGAAGAAGGGGTTACGCACTATTGCGTCGCGAATATGCCAGGTGCGTATGCGCGCACGTCAGCCCAGGCGCTTAGTAATGCGACCGCGCGCTACGTCGAACTGCTGGCTGATCTAGGCCTCGAAGGCGCATGCAAGAAGCAGCCGGCGCTGCTTGGAGGCATCAACACGCGCGATGGAAAATTGACGATTGCTGCAGTCGGCGAAGCGCACGGCATGCCGCACCAGGCGCCATTCTAACGAACAATTCCGGAGTCGTTAGCTGAAGATGTCTTGCGGCAAGGCCGGAACTATGGCTGTCTCCGAATCAGCCTGTGACCTAAATAGGTCTCTTATCCCAATAACTATGAAAAAATACATCTCCGTCCTAGCTACTGCCGCGCTCCTCGTAGGGTGCGAACAAAAGACTGAAACCGTCGCTCCTGCGGGCGGCGCTTCACCCGCCGTCAAAGCGGAAAGCAACACAACGATCGTGAATCCTTCGCCCGCGAAGGCGAGCGGTAGCTCGAGCTCCAGTTCGACCAATACGTCGACCTCGACCGCGTCGACGCCAGCTGCTGCTTCGTCACCTGCTAGCGGCGCAAGCTCCAGCAGCACCTCGACCACGACGTCGAGCCCGAGTCCTCAGTAATTTCGGCTCTTCTCAGAAGTCTTCCCGTGGCTCTGCTGCGGGAAGACTTTTGCTGTACTGGCGGAATTGCTGCTGCCGTCGCGCGCTGATACAAAACGGAATGAGCAGCAGCGACACGGACGAATGGCGCGGGTTGCGTTTCTCGAAGGCCCGGCGGCTCACCCGTGCCGCTGAATTCTCCCGCGTCAAATCGGACGGCAAAGTGCAACGCGGCGCTCTCCTCATCCTCGGCAGTCTCGATGTTGCCGATGAGCACGGCTTCCGCGCGGGCTTCGTTACGTCGAAGCGAGTCGGCAACGCGGTCGTGCGAAATCGGATCCGGCGCCGCTTGCGTGAGGTCGTCCGGCATCATCAGCACGCCTTACACAGCGGGATTTGGATGGTGCTGATCGCGCGCCCGGCCGCAGCGCGAGCGACCTGCGCGGCGCTGGAAGATGAGTGGTTGCGTCTCGCAAAACGGGCTCTTATTCTAGCGCCCTCATGCTCCTGATCGTCCGTTTTTTGATTCGTGGTTATCAATGGACGATCTCTCCGTTGCTCTCTGCGGTTACCGGCCCCGGCGGTGGTTGCCGCTTTCAGCCGACCTGTTCGCGCTACTTTCTTGAGGCCGTCGAAACACATGGCGTTCTGCGCGGCAGCTCGCTCGGCCTGAAGAGGCTTGGCCGCTGTCAACCATGGGGCGGGGAAGGGCTTGACCCGGTGCCGCCACGCCAAGCGTGCGCACATCAACACACGACGCATTTCGTCTGTGAATAGCCTGCTGGCACCTTCGTATGGATCGCCAAGCATGGATTGCCGTCACCGTCTGCGTTCTCGGATTGATCGGGTGGCAGTTTTACATGACGACGCACGCGCCGCCGCGTGTGACGCCCGCTGTGCCAACGCCGTTCGCGGCTGAGACAGTCGCTTCGCCTTCCCCGTCGCTCGCTGCAGCGGCGCCTTCCGCTTCAACCGTTCCGGCAGATGCCGTCGCGTCCGAACCGACGCAGTCGTTTGCCGAAAAGGTCGAGTCGTTGCGCAACGGCGATGTCGAGCTGCGCCTAACGAATCGTGGCGGCGGCATCAGCGAAGCGCATTTGCTGAATCACAAAGCGGAGAAAGGCGAGGAAGGCATTGTTCTGAACTCGGCTTCACGTCTTCCGATCGGTGCCATTCTCGAAGACCCAGCGTCTCCCGCGCTCCCCGAATTTTCCATGACGCGGCAGCCTGATGGCAGTGTGCAGCTCGAGCGCACCACTCCGCAAGGTGTGACGGTGCGGAAGCGCTTCGCCATGTCGCCTGATTCCGCGAAGAAGGACAACTACTTGAGCGAGTTCCAGCTCGAGTTTCGCAACGACGGTCCTGAGGTTTACCGCAACGCCGGTTACTTCGTCGCGCTCGGTTCCGTGCTGCCGATCCACCCGCGGGATATGCCGGCCTACACGCGGATGGTCTGGTACACGGACGGCAAGGCGAAATCGACCGATGTGAACTGGTTCGCTGCGCAGAACTACCCGCTGGTCGGCGTCGAGAAACGCGCGGCGCAGCCGTTTTTTCGCGAGAAACTTCCCACACCGGCTGAGTGGGCGGGCACGAGTAATCAATTTTTCGCTACGCTGCTGACGCCGTTGAACGCGAAGCCGTCGGAAATGTGGGCGCGCCGTTTCGAAGAAAAACCTGACGAGGCCACAACTCTTCTGGGAATCGAAGGCGCGATGGGCATGCCTGCCTTCGACCTGCAGCCAGGCCAAAGCAGCAGCCTCAATTTCCAGATCTACACAGGGCCGAAGCTCTACGCGCGCCTCTCGAAACTCGAACATCACGAAGCCGAGATCATGAACTTCGGCATGTGGAAATTGGTCAGCGAGACGCTGCTCACCTTCATGAATCTCCTTCATCGCTACCTCGGGAACTACGGCGTTGCGATCGTCCTCCTGACAGCATGCGTGAAAGGCGTCCTTTGGCCGCTGCAGAACAAGGCGAACCGCTCGATGCGCAAGATGTCGGCGCTCGCACCAAAGATGCAGGCGTTGAAGGAGAAGTATAAGGACGACCCGACGCGGATGAACACCGAGGTGATGAAGCTCTACAAAGAGAATGGCGTCAATCCGGTCGGCGGTTGTCTGCCGATGATGATCCAGATTCCGATTTTCTTCGGTCTATTCAGCATGCTCGGCCAGGCGGCGGAGTTGCGGAATGCCGCGTTCCTTTGGGTCCGCGATCTGTCGCAGCCGGATACCGTCGCGCACATCCCGGGGCTCGGCTATCCGATCAACATTCTCCCGCTGCTGATGGGCCTCAGCAACGTCTGGCTGATGCGGATGACGCCGAAAACCGGCGACACCACGCAGCAGCGCGTGATGATGTTCATGCCGCTGATCTTTCTGTTTTTCTGCTACAACTTCGCGGCCGCTTTGGCATTGTACTACACGACGCAGAACCTGTTCACGATTCTGCAGCTGTGGCATAATCAAAGACAGCCCGCGCCGGTGTTGGACGTGGCGCCGGTGGCTGCGAAGCGCGGGCGGAAAGGACGACCATGACCCCGAAAGAACTACTTGATACGATGCTCGGCTATCTCGGTTTCGTCGTCGAGATCGAGGAGACGCGCAGTGAAGGCGGCAACGCGACGCTGCAGGTTTACACCGAGGAAAGTGCGCGTGTGATCGGTCGTGATGGCGAGACGTTGGACGCGATCCAGTTCCTCCTGAATCGCTTGATTCAGGCGAAGGATCGCGATGCCGAGAAGGTGATCGTCGACTGCGAGCACTTCCGCTCGATGCGTGAGGACAAGATTGTGCACCGCGTGCGCGAGTTGGCGGAACGTGTGCGGATTAGCGGGCGGTCGTTGCAACTCGAGCCGATGAATTCGTATGAGCGTCGGATCGTGCATAACGCGTTCAAGGATGATCCGGACGTTGCGACCTGGAGTCCATCCGACTCGGCGCGCATCAAGCAGATCACGCTGCTGAAACGGCAGCCGAAACGCGAGACCGCGACGTAGCGTCAGACTGCCAGCGTCGCAGTTGTCATCCTGAGGCTGGCGAAGCGCGCCGAAGGATCTCCCAATCGGTTATTGGTCACACAGGCTTGCATGTGTGACGTCGGCTGCGAAAGCGAGATCCTTCGACCGTCTTCACGGCTCAGGATGACTATTGCGCTTCCTGTAGAGTTGATCGTCGATTGTCACCGCGCGAAGTCGAAGACGATCTTGCCGCCGCGTTTCTCCTGCACCGCATGACGCAGCGCAGCCGCAGCGTCGCCTAACGAGTAGCTCTTCTCGACGGTGGTGCGCAGCAACCCGCGTTTTGCCATGTCGAACAGCGGCGCAAATGTCGCGGCGCGCTTCTCTACACTGGCCGCATCGTACCACTTGTTTACCCAGAAGCCGGTGAAGCGCAGATTCTTGAAGATCAGCATGCCATTCGGAACGGTCACAGGCTGTAAGCTCATCGCGCCGTACGTCACCATCACACCATCAGAATCGAGCGTCTTCGCGAGCCGCAACGCGCTCTCGCCACCGACTGCATTCAATGCCAAGCGGATCGAAGCCTTTCCCGTCGCATCCGCAACGCGTGCTCGCAGTTCGTCGTCGTCCAGCAACACAACGTCGGCGCCATCTGCGCGTAGCTCGTCGATCAGCTCAGAGCGCCGGACCACATTCACACTTCGCAGTCCAAGCTCGTGGCCGATCTGAATAGCCGCACGGCCCGCAGCAGAGTTCGCGGCGTTCTGGATGAACCAGTCGCCGCGCTGGAGCCGCACGAAATCGTGTAACATCCGCCACGCCGTAATCGGGTTCACCTTCAACATCGCTGCCTGCACGGGCTCCATCTTGGCTGGCGCGACTACCAGCTTGTCGGCCTTCACAGCACACGCCTCACGCCACGTGCCGAAGTTGTGCGGCATAATCACGAGATCACCGACAGCGACGCCACGCGCAGCGCTCCCGAGTTCCACAACGACACCGGCGCCTTCCATTCCGGGTGTTGCCGGCAGCGGAGGACGGACCGGATACTTCCCTTCGATCGCGTTGATGTCCGCCGGGTTCAGCGGCGCGGCGCGCATCTCCACCACAACTTCGTCAGCTTGCGGCGTAGGCCACGATTGCTCGACGACACGCAACACCTCCGTCGGATTTCCGTGCGTTTCGTAAACCGCTGCGCGTATGATTCGCCTCACCAGATGCCTCCCGCGACCGACGCTACCTTGAAGACGCCGCCGAGCAATCTGGAATCGGGAGCTCGTGTCGCGCTGTTCGGGATGGTGATCAATATCCTGCTGGCGGTGACGAAGATCACGGCGGGCATTCTCGGTAACGCATATGCGCTGATTGCCGACGGCATCGAGTCGGCGCTCGATATCGGTGGCTCCGCGGTGATCTGGGGCGGACTTAGATTCGCCGCGCGTCCGCCCGACGAAACGCATCCCTACGGCCACGGCAAGGCGGAGCCGATCGCCGCCGCGATCGTGGCCGGCGGAGTCATTGTGTCGGCGGTCGGGTTAGCGGTGCAGAGCGTGCGCGAAATTTTCACGCCGCATCACGCGCCGGCGCCGTGGACGCTGGCCGTTTTGATCATCATCGTCGTCGTGAAGGAGTTGCTCTACCGCTCCGTGATTCGCATCGGGCGCAATGTCGAGAGCACCGCTGTCCAGACAGATGCGTGGCATCACCGCGCCGATGCGCTCACCTCGATCGCAGCCTTCATCGGGATCTCGATTGCTCTGATCGGCGGCGAAGGGTGGGAGCCGGCCGATGATTGGGCGGCGTTGCTCGCGTGCGGCTTGATCGCATACAACGGCTACCGGCTGCTCTCGCCGGCCCTGCATGAGATCATGGATACTGCGCCGCCGGGAGATATCGCTGAGCTCGTGCGCACCGCAGCCGGATCCGTGCGCGGCGTGCGCGATGTGGAGAAGTGCCGGCTCCGGAAAATGGGAATGCATTACTACGTCGACCTCCATGTGCACGTGAACGGCGACATCTCCGTCACTGCCGGACATGACATCGCGCACGACGTGAAACGCGCGATCCGTGCGACCGAGCCGCGCATCGCGGACGTGCTCGTGCACGTGGAACCGAATCCGATCGCTGCTTCGACTTAGCTGAACAGCTCGCTCGTCACGAGTGTTGCGAGCGCGTCGGTTAGTGCGCCGCGTGCCAATTTTATCTGCTGACCGAAACGAATGAACTTCACGAGTGTCGTCGGGTGTGTCGCCACGTAAAAGGCGACAGCACCGAGATTTGTCCGCTGCTGTTCGATGTCGAACAGCACATGGGGAGGTGCGGGAAACGGACAGGTTGGCGTGTCGCTGATCACGCGCAGTGAAAGCATCGGTATCCTTCGCGCTGCGCACGCATCAGCGATGAATTCCGTTTCCATGTCGACGGCATCTGCGGCATGCGTGCGCGCGATTTCGCTCCGACTGCTGGAGGAATCAACGATCCCGCTGGTCGTCTTCAGAGTTGCGCTGACGGCACTTGCCAACAGCTGCTTCGCAGCGGCGTGCAGTTTTGCTGCGGAGAAATTCTGGGCGACGATCAGGTCGCCTGGTTTGCATGAGTCGGTGAGACCACCAGCAAAGCCGGCACTAATCAACGTGCCTGGTTCGACGCGGCTGAGGAACCCCGCCACACGAGCAGCGGCGACGATCTTGCCGACTCCCGTGTGTAGAACGGCGACGTTTTGCCCCTCGAGCCGACCCGTGATCGTGTGCTCCTCTGGAGCTCTATGCGTGTCGTGTAGGAGGCGAACGAAATCAGAGCTTTCGGATTCCAGCGCGAACGTGACGGCGATCATCGCGCCGCTTCTACGATCCGCACCTGCACGATGCTGCGGTCGTTGGGCTTGGCACTTGTGTCCGTGGTTACACCCGGCGGTGCGGAGATGATTCGGCGAAACTCAGACTCACGGTTCGCGGGGACATCCACCACGGCGACAGCGGCGGCGTCATCAGGAAGGCCTCGCGCCGCCGAGCCACCACATTGCTCCGCGGCCGAGATAACTTTTGCGATCACGCTCTCCCATTCGGACCTCGCGGCAGTGAGCTGGATGTCAGCAGCCGCAAAAGTGGGCGGCGGCAACGCAGATTGCGCTGCGGCATCGAGCGACGCGGAGAGCTGCTCGCGAATCGCTTTCTCTCGGGCACCGGTATCCGCTGGTTTCTTGTTCTTCACGGTGATGACAGCAAGGCCGATAAGAACGTTCACGAGCACCAGCACCGCGCACGCAGCGCCGACGCGGCGGCTGAGCCGAGCGCCGCGGGCGGCAACGGCAGGATCGTTGACCGGCTGAAGCACTTCCTGCCGCTCGCGTGAACTTCCCATCCCGCGATGGATCTCGCGCGCAATCGCGAGCTGCCGTTGCAGCTGCGGATCCGCGGTGAGCTTTGTTTCGATTTCGGCGCGGTCAGCCGGCGAAAGTTTCCCGTCGAGATAATCGAAGAGCTTGTCCGGGTTCATTGCCGCGTGAACCTCCCCGCCGGCTTGGGCGATGCAACGACTTGTTGAGGGAACGCGCGGCTAAACCGCTTCCAGCACCAGTGTCGTCGGCTGTCCGAACTCATCGGCAATTGATCCGCCGAAGCGTTCCTCGTTACTCGACAATACGCGCTGCCAATCGCGACCTTCGCCCGGTGCGATGCGTGGATCATCGAGGTTCGGCGA
>JBHENE010000194.1:0-27941 GCA_046262215.1 Chthoniobacterales bacterium
GTGTTCTTGCCGACAGCCTGCAGGTGTCACTCGCTGACGCGGCTGCACCGAAGGTGTCAGACGCCTGCTTCGCAAATCCGGTTGAGTCTGACGTGATGGCGAACGGTCGCAAGATCGCTGGCGCGGCGCAGCGGCGAACACGCGCCGGATTGCTGCACCAGGGCAGCATCCAGCTCGAGACCCTGCCGAATGGTTTCGCACCAGCGTTCGCAGCCGAACTGTGCCGCGTGTTCGAGAGCCGCAGCCTGCCCCGCGAGCTGTTAGATCGTGCCGCGCAGATCGCGGGACAACGTTACGCGAGCGACGCGTGGCTGCGCCGCCGCTGAGAGGGCGAATTGGCGGCGGAAGCACGCCGCCACGAGCGCCGCGCGGCTTTGACTTTGCACCCCGTCTTTCCTATCCTGCGCGTGTGGAAGTTTTTGCACGTCCGGCTGCGCACGGGCTGTCGTCCGCCGGACCCATCGCGGAGGTCGCGCGGATGGTGCAATCGCATTTGGACCAGGTCGAAACCCGCATTGCGGAGCAGGCGGCGGAGTTCGATCCAGCAATCGAAGGCTACGTTACCTACGCCATCGGCAGCCGCGGCAAACGCCTTCGCCCCCTCGTCGCGTTATTGAGCGGCGGCGCCACGGGCGAGATCACTTCCGCACACGTCGATCTTGCAGTGGTCGTCGAGCTGATTCACATCGCGACGCTCGTTCACGATGACATCATGGATGAGGCGGAACGCCGCCGCGGCCAACCGACCGTGAACGCGCGCTGGGGGAATTCGCTCAGCGTGTTGCTGGGTGACTGCCTTTTCGCGCAGGCGTTGAATCTTTCCACGAATTTCGACAAAGCGGAGATCAGCCGTTCGATCGCACAAGCGGCCCGGGAAGTCTGCTCGGGCGAAATCATCCAGACTCAGCGCCGTTTCGATCTCCACCTCGCGATCGAAGAGTACATGCGCATCGTGCAAATGAAGACCGGCTCGCTCTTTGCGGTCGCGGCGGAATGCGCGGCGGTGATCAACGACTGCGATGCGAGCACGACGCGAGCGCTGAAGAAGTTCGGCATGCAGATCGGGACCGCTTATCAAATCTACGACGACTGTCTCGACATCGCCGGCAACGAATCTGTCATCGGCAAAACCCTCGGAACCGATCTGCGGAAAGGGAAACTGACGCTTCCTGTGCTCATGCTCTTGCGCGCGGCCCCGGCGCGGGAACGTGAGCATTACTGCGAGCTGATTGTTGATGGCAAGGCGGACGAGATGACGGACCTGCTAATGAGCGAAGCGGCCGGTCTCTCGCTACGTGGATCAATTCGATCAGGCCAGGAGTTGATCCGGGAAGCGCAAGCAGAACTGGACCAGTTACCGCGCACGCCGCATTCCGAAGCGCTGTCACATCTCGGTGACGGCCTGCGCGAGCTGCTCGAGCAGCTGCGGGATTGAGCGCGTCCATTCAGTTCGCCGAAGCCCTCGGCTGCTCACACTAAATGCCGCAGCTCAAAATTCGCGAGATGCCGCAGGACGATCGTCCGCGCGAGAAACTGATCGCGCGCGGCGCGGCCGCGCTCACCGATGCTGAACTGATCGCGATTCTCCTGCGCACCGGACTGCCAGGTGCAAACGCAGTCGAAGTCGCCGCGCAATTGCTCGAGCGTTATCGTTCCTTGAATGGCCTGAGTCGATGCACCGTCGACGAGATATCCGACATTCCCGGCATCGGCCCGGCGAAGGCGATGCAGCTTGTGGCTGCATTCGGACTTGGTCAAAGGCTCGCGCGCGAGACCCTTGCGCAGGAGAAGATCGACTCGCCGGAGATCGTCTACAATCTGCTCGCCCCCGAGATGCGTGTGCTGCACAAGGAATCGCTCCGCGTCATCCTGCTCGATACTCGCTATCATCTCCTCCGCATTCAGGAGGTGTCGTTAGGCAGCGTCAACGAAAGCATCGCTCACCCACGCGACGTTTTCCGGCCGGCGGTCATCGCCTCGGCGTATGCCGTCGTCGTCGCGCATAATCATCCGTCCGGAGATCCCTCGCCGAGCCAGGCGGATCACAGCCTAACGAGACGTCTTGCCGAAGCCGCAGAGCTTCTGCAGATCAAGCTGCTCGACCACATCATCATCGGAGCGCCGGCCGAGGGTCGGCTGCCGTACTTCAGCTTCAAGGAAGCGGGGGTGCTATGAAGATCCACCCGACGGCAGTCATCGATGGGGATGCGCGACTCGGCGAAAGTGTCGAGGTCGGGCCGTATTCGATCATCGCACCAGACGTCGTTATCGGCGACGGTTCCATCGTTCAGTCGCACGTCGTCCTTGAAGGCTCGGTCACGATCGGAACGAACAATCGGATCGGGCACGGCTCGATTGTCGGCGGGCTGCCGCAAGATCTCTCCTTCAAAGAGGGCACGCAGAGCGGCGTGACCATTGGCGACAACAACGTTCTGCGCGAGCACTGCACGATCAACCGCGGCACGGCCGCCGACACCGCGACTGTTCTCGGCCACGACAACTACCTCATGGCGGGCGTGCATCTCGGACACAATTGCCGCGTCGGCGACAACGTGATCATCGCGAACGATTGTCTTCTGGGCGGCTATGTGCAGATCGACGATCGCTCATTTATTGGTGGCGGAACCGGGTTGCATCAGCACCTGCAAGTTGGGCGGCTCGTCATGACGCAGGGGCACGCCAGTCTCAGCAAAGACGTGCCGCCATTTCTGATCGTGGCCGACCTTAATCTCGCCGTTGGACTGAACGTGGTGGGAATGCGCCGCGCGGGAATGACGGCAGCAGAAAGAGACGACGTCAAACGCGCGTTCAAGCTGCTCTATCGCAGCGGGCTGAATATCGCGCAGGCGCTGGAACAAGCAGCGACGAGCAATCTCGGAGTAAACGGGCGCGAGTTCTTCGACTTCGTTGCAAAGGCACGGAAGCGCGGCATCGTCGCGCACCGCGGCGCAGACGACTAGTCGGCGTTACGCGGTCATCGCGAGGAGTGCCAGCATCCGTCCGGTGCGGCCTTTCTCCGCGCGATAGGAGTAGTAGCGCTCCAATTCGCACGCTGTGCAGACGCCCGCATCGTGCACGTGAATCACGCCGCGCTCGCGACATGATCGGACGATTTCCGCAGCGAAATCGACTTCGTAATGAGGCGGACGGATGCAGGGGCTAAGCTGCACGATCAGGTCGTTAGGCACGGACCCAAACTTTTCGGCCATGAGATCGACCGCCGCTGGCGCGATTCCCAGCTCCGTCCCTTTTCGGCCGGAATGCACCAGACCGATCGCCGCCCGCACTGGATCGACGAGATAAACGGCGCAACAGTCCGCCACGTAGATGCCTAGACAGAGACCGGGTTGATTCGTGATCAGGCCGTCGCAATCATTAAAACAGCGATCGCCTGTCACCGGTTCATCGACAACCGCAATGCCACTTCCGTGCACCTGCTGAGCCGTGATAAACGGCGCGCCACCTAGACCAAGCGTGTCCCGGATTTCGCGGTGCACGTGATCGAGACGCCTCAACGCTTCCACTTTATCGGCGCCGACATCGATTCCGGTGACGCGCTGCGTGAATGCGTGTGCGGTGTGTTTCCTGACGAGTGCCGGAAACTGCTCGAACTGGACGGCGCGGTTCTCGCCCGTCGCGGCCCTGCTATTTTCCGCCACTGCTCGTTGTCGTCCGTGTCCGAACGGTCGTCGTGACAGGCTCGCGAATGCCCGCTTGGTTGAGCGGCAACGGAGTCGGTTTCGGTTGAGGTATCGGCTTCTTCTCTGTCTTTACCTTCTCCCGGGTTTTCGGCTCGTCGAGCTGGTTTGCGTAGGTGACCTCGGTAGCGGTCACGCGATCAAATTCCGCCAGCGTGGAGCTGTAACCAGCAAGAGCCTGCAAACGAGTCGATCGTGCGGTCGCGAGCTGGACCTGCGCGTTGAGCACATCAAGCTGCGTGCCCGCGCCCGCATCCAGCCGCGCCTTGGCCAGTCGCTGGGCTTCCTCAGCTTGCTCGACATTTTTTTCCTGACTGCGATACAGCTCGCGGTTTTGCTTGAGGTTTGAAAAGGCCTGCTGCACTTCCAAATCCACCTGACGCAGGTCATCGTCATAAATGATTTTTGACTCCTGCAAAAGGGCGCGCGCCTGTTTCATCCTCCCGTAGGTTGCGCCCATATCCCAGATGGCCCAATTGCCGCTCGCGCCCAAAACAGCGCCGGTGCTCACATCGCTCGGCGAGTCGCTGAAAATCGAGCTCTGTCCCCGGTAGGCCGCAGTAGCGTTGATCTGCGGGAAAAAACCGGCCCGTGCGACGCGCACCTGTTCAGCGCTGTTAAGGATGTTGGCCTTTTGCTGCTTGAGAAAGGGCCGTCGGTCCCGCGCGATCTGGATCGCTTCGGCCACCGGAATATTTCGCGGCTCGAAGAACAATTGTCCAACGGCCTCGAGCGGCGGGCTGTCTCCGCGCGCCGGATCAAAATCGAGCCCGATTGTCTTGGCCAATTGAAGACGTGAGATGCGGTAGTTGTTCTGCGCGGTAATCAGATTTGGATTCTGATTGGAGAGCGCGACTTGCGCCTGCAGGACGTTAAAGCGCGGCACCGTGCCGGCGTCGAAGCGATTCTGCTGATCCTGAAGCTGGCTCTGCAAAAGCCCGACAGATTCCTGCTGCACATCAATCAGGGCGCGGTTGAGCAAGACGGTGTTGAATTGCTGTCGCACCGTCGAGATCACCTGGTCGATGGCGTTGCGGAAAGCGAAGTAGGCGCTGTCGCGCTGGAAGTCGGCGCCGCGAATTTGTGAGACAACACGTCCGCCTGCGAAAATGATCTGTGTGGCCTGGACATTCACATTATAAGTGTCGGTCACGCGGCCCGAGCCGCTGGTGAAGACACCGCCCGAGGCGGTCGGTCCGCCCTTGCTTGTAAAGAGCTCGGGATCCGTGTTCGAAAAGTTGCTGGTGGCATCCACTCGTGGAAGCGCCTGTGCCCGGAGCTCAATGTAAAGACCCTTTGCCCGCTCGACTTCCTGCCGCGTGCGCTGGATATCGGGATTGCGTTGGAGCGCGGTCAGGATCGCCTGATCGAGCGTGAAGCGTGGGACGCCGACATTGGTCTCGCTGACGCTACTGCCGGCAAAAACGTTGTGGTCCAGCGACAGGCCGAACGACGCAATAAGCAAGATGGAGCAAAAGATTCTTCGCATGAAAAGGCTGAGGCGGAAACGTGGAAAGGCTAACCGGTCGCCCGGCTTAGTCCACTAGGTTTACCGAACAGATGCAAACGGCGTGCCGTTTGGATTCAATAATCTTAATTAACTGAGCCCGCACGACTTAGCGACGGACGGGGAACGATTTTTCGCTATCGACGTTCCCGCTGCTGGGACGCGTCAGTTCCATTTCCGAGACGGGGATGCAGTGCGCTCCGGAATTCAACTACACGCTTCAACCAAAACGCCGCGAGCGTCTACTTCGCCTGACAAAAGTTGTAGATCTTCGTGTAGATCTGCAGCCATGCCTTCTGCTCGTTAGGCGAGAGATGGTTCATGATTTTCAACAGATTCCCCACCATCTCCTCGCGAATCCGGCGCACCAACGCCGAACCTTTATCGGTGATGCAGACCATCACTTTGCGCCGATCGTCCGGCGCCACGGACCGCAGCACATACCCGAGATTTTCCAGCCGCGCCACGAGGCCGCTCGCTGCCGCGGTGGTGTGGCCCATCTTCTGCGCGATCGCCGACATCGTTAGCACTTCAGTGTCGTCCAATGCAGTGAGCAGGAAGAACTGCGGAAAGGAGACGTTGCCAGGGGCCAGTTCTTTACACAGACGCAGGATGAAACATCGCTGCATCTCCAAAATGATGTGCGACAACTGCTCCGCGTCCGCTCGCATTGCACCACCCGTGATTGGTGATTCGGCAGTGACTGCTAACGCGTTCAACTGCGTAAGCTAAGAGCGAGCTTCGGGGTGTCAACAGCACCGCAGACGCGATTCACTCCCACGTGAAGACGGTGACGGCACTCTCAGCGCCGCGCTCTTCGTGCGGTTGGACGAGGAGCAGTGCATTCGACCGGCTGAGGCCGAAGAGCGCATGTGATTCCTGCCGCGGAAGAGGTGTGAATCGGCCGGCCTCGACGCTGCCGCGCATGTAGTGCGCGCGCTCCCCGTCATTGTGGACGCCAGCAGCGAGAATCGCTGTCTGCTTCCGCATCGCCAGCGCCGCCGCACCGGCTCCCATCATCTGCAAAGCCGCCGGCCTAACGAATGAAAGAAACGTCACGAAGGCCGACACTGGATTACCCGGCAAACCAAAGATCGAGCAGTCGCCCGCGTGGCCGAAGAGGAACGGCTTACCCGGTTTCACTGCAACTCGCCAGAGCTCGAGTTGCGCGCCGGCGGCAACCAGCGCTGGTTTCACAAGATCACGCGCGCCAACGGAGACACCACCAGTGACGATCAGCATGTCCGCCGCGATCCCCGCCCGCACTGACTCTTCTATCTCTGCCTGTTGATCGGGGCAGTGCACGACCGAGACCACATTTACGCCGAGCTGCGACAGCATCGCATTGAGCAAAGGCGCATTGCTCTCGTAGATCTGGCCGGGCTGCAGAGGGAGACCCGGCGCGACTAATTCATCGCCAGTCGAGATAATCGCCGCAGTGACTTCGCCGCCGACTTCGACGTCGGTCAGGCCCTGCGCGGCGAGCAGCGCGATTGTCTCCGGCCGAATGCGCTCACCAGCGGTGACGATCTTCTGCCCTGCTGCGACGTCGCCGCCCAGCCGCCGCACAAACTCGCCGCGTTCTACATTCTCGCGCAGCAAAATCTCGTCGCCTTCGCGTTCCACATCCTCCTGCATGATCACGGCGTCGGCACCGCTTGGCAGAGGTGCGCCGGTGAAGATGCGAATTGCTTCTCCCGCCCTCAGGCGCAGATCACGGCTCCTGCCGGCCGGCTGCTCATCAACCACGCGCAGCCGCGCACCGGGCATCGCGGTATTCGCCACGACGGCGTAACCGTCCATCGCGGAATTATCGAAAGGCGGAAGCGAGCAGACTGCCGTGATGTCGCTGGCCGCGAAGCAGCCGACGGCGTCGCGCAAACCTACCCGGCGCGAAGGCAAGGGACGGACATGCGCGAGGATGCGGGCGAGTGCTTCTCCTTGGTCGATCACGCCGGATTTTCGACGTGGGAAGCGCTGCATGGCAACGCCAAACGTTCCCGATCATTCTTGAAGATCCGATGCGGCGCCGTAGTTTGACGACGGTGCGCGCGCCGATATCCTCGCTATCTGCTGGAGAGGTGGCTGAGTGGTCGAAAGCAACGCTTTGCTAAAGCGTCGTAGTCCAAAAGGCTACCGAGGGTTCGAATCCCTCCCTCTCCGCGCCTCAAAATACGGCCCGCGTAGCCTCACCGCGATGTTCACCGATCAGGAACTCGACGAATCGTTTATGCGGCAGGCGTTGCGACTCGCCGAGAAGGCATACACAGCGGAGGAGGTGCCGGTCGGCGCGATCGTCGTGCAGGACGGCAAGATCATCGCGCGTGCCTACAATCAGGTCGAGCTCCTGAAGGACGCGACCGCGCACGCCGAGATGATTGCGATCACGCAAGCCGAAGCAGCAGTCGGAGATTGGCGGCTCAGCGACTGTGATCTCTATGTGACAAAAGAACCATGCGCGATGTGTGCCGGCGCGCTCGTGCATGTGCGAATGCGCCGCGTCGTCTTCGGATGCGCGGACGAGCGTAGCGGCGCCGCTGGAGGAGCAATGAACTTACTGCAGGTGCCGACCTTCAATCACCGCTGCGATATCGTCGCCGGCGTGTTGCGCGATGAATGCGCGGCACTGCTGCAATCGTTCTTCAAGGAACGTCGCAAAACGAACGGCGGCGACGCAGTCTAGTCGGCCACGCGTTTGCGCCGCAGCATCCCGGCGAGCGAGAGCACCGCCCACGCGCCCTCCAGCGCGATGAAACCAGACTGTCGCTCGATGCACGCCACCCATGCCAGCAGCGATGAGCCCACGAAGTTGATCAGGTTGAACCAGAAGTCGTCGCTGGCGAGGCGGCGAAACTGCAAGGCGAGGTAGCCGGCCAGAATCAAGGCGGCACCGATGAGAGAAATGATCTGGTAGAACATAGAAGCGGGTTCGCTTTCGAGCCGCCGAAGGCGCTGCGCGATGGCTGCCTCGCAAGGATTCGAACCTTGACAAAGAGATCCAGAATCTCTCGTGCTACCGTTACACCACGAGGCAAAAAGCGGCTGAGCGGCAGAACCTATCGTCTGCTTTCGCCTCTGCGGCAAGAGTCGAGCCGACGCGTTTCGGAGAACCTCGCCTAACGAGCATTTAACCAAAGCTCGGCGCCTTCCTGCGCCGCCTCCACTTCGAGCGCTTGTCCGCTCTCGAGCGCCAATAAACGCGCGCCTTCCAGCATCTCGTCGACTTTGGCGTCGTCGTGCTGTGGATCGTGATGGAATAGGATCAACTTTCGCACCTTCGCTTCGAGCGCGATCGAGACGACGCGACTGAGGGCGCCGTGACCCCAGCCGATGTGCTGCTGATATTCGGCGTCGGTATACTGGGCGTCCATGATCAGCACATCCGTGTCGCGCAGGAACTCGACCAGCTTCGCGCGCTCTGCTTTCGCGAACTCACGCGCATCTTTCACGTTCGTCTGATCTCGATCCGCGATTTGCAGCTTCAGCAGCTCGTACGGCTCATTGTCTGGAAAGAACGCGATCGACCCACCGCTCGTGTAAAGCCGGTAGCCGGCGCAAATCCCAGGGTGGTTCGCAAATTTCGACTGCACCCGCACCTTCCCGATCGAGAACTCCATCTCCTTCAGCTCTTCGATCGCGATGTTGCCCGGCAGATCGCGCAGACTGACCGGGAAGAATGGCGTCTCCATCTGCCCTGCGAGGATTGCGGCAAGACCAGCGCGTGCGCCTTCATATCCGAGCACGCGGATCTCGTTCTTCTGGTTATACGCAGGCTGGAAAAACGGCAGACCCTGGATGTGGTCCCAGTGCGTGTGCGTGATCAACAGCGACAGCTTGATGGGCTCCTCGCCGAATTCCTTTTCGAGATCGATCCCGAGCAGGCGAATGCCGGAGCCCGCGTCGAGGATGATAATTTCGCCGTCGGCGCGGACTTCTACGCAGGTTGTGTTACCCCCATACCGAACGGTCGACGCGCCTGGCACCGGGATGGAACCGCGAACTCCCCAGAGCTTGATGCGCGTAGATGGCGGGTGGAACTGAACATTGCTCGCGACGGAGATCGGCTTCCGCGGGATGTCCGGAAGGATGCGATCGATCGTCGCGGAAAGAATCTCCCAAGTGACGGGTTTCAGCAGATATTCATCGGCGCCCGCTTCGAGCGCGCTCGTGCGATCGACTCCGTAATCTCGACCCGAAATCACGATGATCTTCGTCGGTTGCAGTTGCTGCCGGATCGCGCGGCAGACCTGAAAGCCATTCGCTTTCGGCATCAACAGATCGCAGAGGATAACGTCCGGCCGGTGCTTTAGCGCGAGTTCGATGCCGACTTCACCGTCGCCGGCTTGATAGACAATCCATTCCGGCGACGCGAACAGCTCGGCGGTCGCCCGCCGGCTCTCGTCGTCATCCTCGATCAGAAGAACGGTCGCCATGCGTGCGGGGACTCTGGCAGCTGCATCTAATTGGTGCCAACAGATTTCGACGGGCGTGAACCGCAGTGCCAGATCGTGTAGACTTCACCTTCATGGCCGAAGCTCTAAAACTCGCAGTCTGCAGCGCCAACAGCCTCGTTGTCCGCTACGGCACGCAGGCAGTGTTGGACGGTGCGACCGTTACGATCCTCGAAGGCGAGCGGGTGGGCCTGGTCGGCCGTAATGGCTCGGGCAAGTCAACCTTCCTCGACATCGCGGCGGGACGCGCCACGCCGGACTCCGGCGAGTTCACGCGACGCCGCGATTTGATTACCGGCTACATGCCGCAGGTGTTCGATCTCGATGACGCGGCGTCGGTGCACGACAACATCTTAAGCGGCGCTCAGCGCGTCTTGGATTTCATCGCGGAATACGAGGAAGCGCCACCTGATAGCGCCGCGAGTTCGAAGTTGCTCGACGAGATCAATCACGCCGACGGCTGGAGCCTCGAGTCGCGGGTGAAATCGTTGATCACGAATCTGCACGCGCCCGATCCGCAGCGAATCGTCGGCTCGCTTTCCGGCGGCGAAAAACGCCGCGTCGCGCTCTGCCGGGCACTGCTCGCGCGGCCGGATTTCCTGATTCTCGACGAACCAACAAACCATCTCGACACCGGCTCGATCGAGTGGCTTGAGCAATTTCTCGCGCGCTATCAAGGCACGTGTCTTTTCGTGACGCACGATCGCTATTTCCTCGATCGCGTCGCTACTCGCATCATTGAGTTGTCGCGTGGGCAATTCCACAGCTACGAAGGCACCTACACCGATTACCTGCTCGCGCGCGCCGAACGGCAAAGCGTGGAAGAGATGCAGGAGAAGAAGCGGCAGAAATTTCTGAAACGCGAGCTGGAGTGGGTCCGGCGCGGCCCGCGGGCACGACGGACGAAGTCGGTCGACCGCATCGATCGCTACTTTGAGATGGCGGCACAGGAAGCGCCCGACGCGGAACTGGACGTCGACCTGATTATCCCACCAGCACCGAAGCTCGCGAATCGCGTGATCGAGTTGCGCGAGGTCGCAGTGGAACTCGGCGGCCGGCGCTTATTCCAGAATCTGAATCTGCAGCTCGCTGCCGGCGAACGTCTCGGAATTGTAGGTCGTAACGGGCTCGGCAAATCGTCGCTGCTGAAAGTCATCCTTGGGCAGCTCACACCGTCGCAAGGCGAAGTGCAGATCGGCTCGCGCACTGAAATCAACTACGTCGATCAGAATCGGATGCAGCTCGACGACGAGAAGACCGTTTGGCAGGAGGTGAGCGACGGGAGCGAGGCGGTGAAACTCGGCGATGAAAGCATCACACTGCGCGGTTACCTGCGGCGATTTCTCTTCAGCGAAGACCGGATCAACACAAAGATTTCGCAGCTGAGCGGCGGGGAACGCAGCCGCGTTCTGCTGGCGAAGATTCTGAAACGTGGCGGCAATGTCCTGATGCTCGACGAGCCAACGAACGATCTCGATCTCGGCACGTTGCGCCTGCTGGAAGAAGCGCTCGTCGCGTTTGCCGGCTGCGTCGTCGTGGTGAGTCACGACCGGTATTTTCTGAATCGCGTTTGCACCTCGATCCTCGCCTTCGAAGGAGAAGGCGAGGTGCGCTACGCGGTCGGGAATTACGATTACTACCTCGAGAAGCGGAGCGAGAGCGCCGCTTTGGTGGCGACGCACGATTCGAGCAACACTCGGCTTGTCCCGTCGGCGAAACCTGCCGCCAAGCCGCGCAAGCTGAAGTGGAAGGAAGAGCGCGAGCTAGAGACGATCGAGGCGACGATACTGGATGCGGAACAAAACGTAACGCGCATCGAAAAACTGTTCTCGGCGCCCGGCTTCTACATGAACCGCAGCAACGATATTCCAGCACTAGAGCAGGAGCTGCAGGATGCGAAGACGCGTGTCGCCCAGCTCTATGCGCGCTGGAGTGAGCTTGAGGCGTTAAGAGCGGCCCTTAGCTAGCGCCGCCGTCAGCACAGGGGGTTTGCATATACCCCACGAGGGTATATTGTGAACGCGTGGATGAAGCTACTCGCCAGCGTCTGAACAAGCGCGTTAACCGAGTTGCGGGCCAGATCGGCGGCATTCAAAAGATGGTCGCGGAGGATCGATACTGTGTTGATATCCTGAATCAGATTTCCGCCGTCCGCTCCGCGCTTGATGCCCTTGGAATCGAACTTTTGAGCAACCATCTGGAGTGCTGCGTGATCGGGCATGGCACTGGATCGGAGCATGCCCGTGCCAAGCCGATGAAGCCGCAGGAATTAACAGACGAACTGAAAACCGCGCTCTCCCGTTTCCTAAAATGAAAATGACCGAAGTCGAAACACACTCGTGCTGCCACGGTGCGGAGCATCAGCACCATTCGCCGGAGCAGACAGAGGCCGGGGCGGCGGCGCGAAAGCCGGCGAGCAAGTACTTCTGCCCGATGTGCGCGGGCGTGGAGTCCGACAAACCAGGCGATTGCCCGATGTGCGGCATGGCCTTGGAACGCAACCCGACCTGGTCGCCCGCCGCCGCGGCGATCTACACCTGCCCGATGCATCCGCAGATCGAGCAGAACGCGCCAGGCAATTGCCCGATCTGCGGCGTGGCGCTCGAGCCGAAGACCGTTTCAAGCGGAGACGCGGAGGACAACTCAGAGCTGACCGACATGTCGCGGCGGCTCTCGATTAGCGCGACGCTCACCCTACCGGTCTTCGTTCTCGCCATGGCGCACCTGTTTCCGCGCGCCCCGATGTGGATGATGAGCGAAGCCGCGCGGTGGGTGCAGTTCGCGCTGAGTGCACCCGTCGTGCTCTGGGGCGGCTGGCCATTCTTCAACCGCGGCTGGACGTCGGTTCGCAACGGGCATCTCAATATGTTCACGCTCATCGCAATCGGCGTGGGCACCGCATTTCTGTACAGCGCGGTCGTGATGCTCGCCCCGGGAGTGTTCCCGCCGTCCTTCCGTCAACACGGCACTGTCGGCATCTATTTCGAAGCGGCTGCGATGATTACCGTTCTCGTCTTGTTAGGCCAGGTCTTGGAATTACGAGCCCGCTCTCGGACAGGAGCGGCCATCCGAGCCTTGCTCGATCTCGCCCCGAAGACTGCGCGCCGCGTCCGCGACGGGCGCGATGAAGATGTGCCCGTTGAGCACATCGAGGCTGGCGATCTGCTTCGCGTGCGACCAGGCGAGAAAATCCCCGTCGACGGCGAGATTACTGAAGGACGCAGCACCATTGATGAATCAATGATTACCGGCGAGCCGATGCCCGCCGAGACAGCGCAAGGTGAGAGCGTCACGGCCGGCACCGTGAACAAAACCGGCAGCTTCGTGTTCCGCGCGCAGCGCGTCGGTCGCGAAACGATGCTCGCGCGCATCGTCGACATGGTTGCGGAAGCGCAACGGAGCCGCGCGCCGATCCAGGCGCTGGCCGACAAAGTGGCCGGCATCTTCGTTCCAGCGGTGATCGCCTGCGCGCTGATCACCTTCGCGCTTTGGTGGTGGCTCGGCCCCGAGCCGCGGCTCGCGCACGGCATCATCAACGCCGTCGCGGTGCTCATCATCGCGTGTCCTTGTGCGCTTGGTCTTGCCACGCCGATGTCAATCATGGTCGGTGTCGGTCGCGGTGCGCACGAAGGCGTTCTGATTAAGAGTGCGGAAGCGATGGAGCGGATGGAGAAGGTAGACACGGTCGTAGTCGACAAAACCGGCACGCTGACGGAAGGAAAGCCGGCGCTCACCGAAGTCTTTGCCGCCTCTGGATTCGACGAGCGCGAGATCGTATCGGCCGCTGCCGCAATTGAGCGCCAGAGCGAACATCCTATCGCCGCAGCGATTGTCCGCGGCGCGGAGGACCGCGGGATTGAGATCGCCGCGGCCCGTGAGTTTCAATCCGAAACAGGCGGCGGTGTTTCCGGTGTCGTGAATGGCCGGATGATGCGCATCGGCAAAGCGGCGTTCCTACAGGCGAACGGAATCAACGACTTCGCAGATCTGGAGGCCGGCGCGGCTGAGCTGCAGGCGAAAGGTCGCACAGCGGTTTTCGTTGCGATCGATAATCGCCCTGCTGGCGTGCTCGCCGTCGCCGATCCAATCAAGAGCTCGACTGCCGAAGCTGTCCGTGCATTGCACCAGCGCGGCATCGAGCTGCTCATGCTAACCGGCGACGACGAGAACACCGCGCGCGCGGTCGCTGATCAACTCGCCATTGATGGCGTTGAAGCGGGCGTGTCTCCGGAACAGAAGCACGCGCGCATCGCCGCGCTGAGGGACAGCGGTAAAGTCGTCGCGATGGCTGGCGACGGCATCAACGACGCGCCCGCCCTGGCCGCGGCAGACGTCGGCGTCGCGATGGGTACCGGCACGGATGTAGCGATCGAGAGCGCTGGGATCACGTTATTGAAAGGCGATCTGCGCGGGGTTGTGAAAGCGATTTTGCTAAGTCGCGCCGTCATGCGCAACATCCGCCAGAATCTCTTCTTCGCGTTCTTCTATAACGCGCTCGGCATTCCGATCGCCGCCGGCTTGCTCTATCCGTTCTTGGGCGTTCTGCTCAGCCCGATCATCGCAGGTGCCGCGATGAGTTTGAGTTCCGTCTCGGTGATCGGGAACGCATTGCGCCTCCGCGCAGTGAAGCTGGGCAGTTAGTTCGCGACTTTCGAGGTGGCTCGTGGCGGAGTCTTTTCGGCACTTCCGCCGACAACGAAGATTGAATAACTCGCCGGCAGCGCACGCCTAATTAAGCATGAAAAAGATGCTTGCTCTCTTCGGTGCGGCAGCGGCATTGCTGCTAGCCGCAAACACTACCGCCTTCGCGCACGACGATGAGGACGGCGTGACGCAGATCGATCACCATTACGACGCCGACGTCATTCATTACGATCATCATCATCGGCAGTTGGTGACGGATGAGTACGGGAACGTGGTCGGCGAACGGACAATCCATCACGACCATCATTACGTCGCTCCGCGCTCGGACAGCTACGTGTCTGAGCGGTCGTACTATCCTCGCTACGAGCATTCTCGTTATAACAACTATGGTTACGACGGCCGACGCTACCGGCGTCACCAGAGCCGCGTGTCGTTCTTCTTCGGAGGGTGGTAACCTATCGATGCGGGCGCTGTTTTCCGGAACAAAGGTTGAACAGCTGCGCCTCGCGTGTGACTAACTTCCTGTGAACGCCCGCCGCGCTTTCCGAGCCACCATCGCCCTCATGACGATGGCGGCTTGGTTTGTCGCGGCTGATCATTGCGCACTGGCCAGCGCATTGCAGAAGCCGGTGACTTCTTCTGCTCCTCATGCGCATTGCCCAGGCCATCCTGTGCCCGCCAAAAAAGGCAGCAGCGAAAATCTCCCCTGCTGCAAATCGCTCACGGCGCTTTCAGCCGCTCCTGCGAAGAATGTTGTCGGCCACGACAGCACCGTGTTCGGCTCGCGAGAGTATGACGCGATTGCAATTCTCCTCGCGCTGTGGACTTCCAACGCGCCAGTGGCGACCCTCGACACCGGGCCGCCGCACGGTGCTGCCTACGCTGAATCTGAGCGGAGCGTCCTCGCGCACGCTCCGCCTTTCTCCTTGAGCTAACGACTCGCTTCCCCTCGGGAAGTGTATCGGTCGTTTGCCCGTCGGCGTTTCGCGCCGGCTTCCTCGCCCTCACTCGGACGTCCGCAGACGCGTCGTCCATATCACCACCACAAACCAAGACCCAACTCAGAACAAAAGAACCACAACATGAACAAACTAAAAGCTCTGGCCGTATCGGCCCTCAGTCTCGCATTGATCCACGTCTCGGCCTCCGCTGCGAACCTCAACGATCAGGACAAAAACTTCCTGGCCGGCTACGAAAAGGCGCATGTCGCGCTAACGACTGATAATTTGGACGCGGCGAAAGCTGCCGCTCTGGAGCTCGGCGACGCGGGCGCTGATCTGGGCAAAAGTGCCTCGCTTAAAGATGCACGCGCCGCGTTCGAAAAGCTCAGCGACAAAGCGAAACAACTCGCGGCAGGACAACCCGGCTACTACGTCGTGAACTGCCCGATGTTGAAGAAGGACTGGGTGCAAACCTCGACCACGATTTCAAACCCGTATGCCGGCAAAGAAATGCTGACGTGCGGCGCCATCAAAAAATAACCGAAGCAACAAAACAGAAAGAACAAACGAAATGAAGAAACCAAACATCATCCTGGCCCTCGCGGCCGCCGCCGTCTTCGCAGCTTATCCTGCAATCGCTCATGAAGGTCATGAGCACGGCGAGAAAGAAGGCCTCTCGGCCGGAGACACCAAGAAAATCACCGGCGAAGTCGTCGACATGGCCTGCTACATCGACCATGGCGCGACTGGCGAGAAGCACGCCGATTGCGCGAAGAAGTGCATCACGAGTGGTCTCCCGGTTGGCTTGAAAGCCGGCGACGGCAAGACCTACGTGCTGATCGGTGAGCATGTCCCGCTCAATGCGGAGCTCGCGCAGTACGCCGCGAAGACGATCACCGTCGAAGGCAAGGTCGTCTCACGCGACGGCATCTACATGATCGAGAACGCGGTCGTGCAGAAGTAGTCCGCCACTCGTTCTCCTCCTCGCCGTCGGACCTTGTCCTCGAAACGAGGTTGGGATCAAGACGAAGGAGGAGGACGAGGAGGATCAGCCCGGGGTTACGAGCAAAATATTATGAACTCGAATGTTCTTTGGCAGCATCTAGGCGATCCGGAGTACCTGCACGTTCTTCTGAACCCGCTGCCGGTTTACGGACTGGCAATGGGAGTGCTTGCGCTCGCGATTGCCTTGATTACGCGCAGCCGAGCCGCTCGGGTGGCAGCCCTGGCGGTTGTCTTCGTCGCTGCGTTTTCAGCATGGCCCGTCTACGAGAAAGGACAGGCCGGCTACGATCGAGTGCTCTCGATGTCCGACGATCAGGGAGGCAAGTGGCTGGAGGAGCACATGCGCCGCGCGGAGAAGTTGATCTACGTGTTCTACGGTGTCGCCGCGCTCGCTGCCCTCGCCGCATTGTCGGAGTGGAAAGTGCGCCGCGCCGCTGTCCCGCTCGGAATCGCGACGCTCATTCTCGCGAGCGCGAACCTTGGCGTCGGCGGTTACATCGGTTACGCCGGTGGACACGTTCGGCATAAAGAATTCCGGTTCGAACCCGCGCCTGATCCGGAGGAAGCGGAGCATCACCATCATCACGACGAAGCAGGCGCCGCTGACCACGACGAAACGCACGTGGAACACGCGACGGCTAAGCCCATGGACGAAGCCGCTTCGACGCCTCCCGCGCAAGCGCCGTCGCCTCAATTCAACTAGTGAGACAGCGATGAACTCGAGAATGCTCCAGAGTAGTTTCGGCATTCTGATGGCAGTCGCGCTCTCGGGATGCGCGACAAATTTCGAACCGAAGCCGCTCGCGCCTGATCACCCGGCCAGCGCGCAGGCGCAGGAAGCACCGCGCGCGGAAAGAGGACGCTTGATCTCGGCGGACGCGATTACTCGCAAGACCGTCGCGCAGCTCAACCGAAAAGACGCACCCAACCCTGATTACGAGAACGGTGGGATGTCGCACGACATGGGCAGCATGAGCGGGATGGATCATTCGCAGATGAAAGGGATGGATCACTCGAACATGCCCGGGATGGACATGAGCAAAAAGCCGCCCGCTGCTGCAACGCCCTCTCGAGACATGGATCATTCCCAGATGCCGGGGATGACAATGCCGTCACCGGCTGCCGCTGCTTCACCTGCAACCGCGGAGCCGACCGAGTCGGAAATTAAAGCGAAACCCGACGCAAAAGGAGCTTACTGGACGTGCGTGATGCACCCGGAGATTCACGAGGATAAGCCCGGCAAATGTCCGAAGTGCGGGATGACCTTGGTGAAGAAAGAAGGCGTCTCCAAGTGAGAAGCTTGTCGGTTTTGCTGATCGTTGCGCTTGCTCCAACCGCTTGGGCGGCGCGTCGTGAATCCGTCGTAGATCTTCAGTCTACGGTTCAAGGCAGGATTGGAAAACGTGTCGAGTGGCGCAAGGATGCGGCGGCTGACGCGGAGATTTCGCGGACGGTCCACGGGCTTCTCCGCGGAACACTGAATGCGGATCGTGCGGTGCAGATTGCCTTGCTGAATAACCGCGATCTACAAGTGACGTTTGAGGAAATCGGCGTCGCGAATGCGGACCTCACCGAAGCGGGTTTGCTGAAAAATCCGAGCTTCGATGTCAGCGCGCGCTTTCCTGATCGGCCGCCCAGCGGGACCAACCTCGAGTTCTCGATCGTGCAGGATTTCCTCGATCTTTTCATGATCCCGCTCCGGAAAAAAGTGGCCGCAAACGAGCTTGCACGCGCCAAGCTGCGAGTCGGCGATGCAATCCTGAAACTTGCCTCAGAGGTGAAGACGACGTTCTACACCTTGCAGGCGAAGCAGCAGTTGTTCTCGCGGCTGACTGCCCTCGGGGCGACGAACACGGCCGCGCTGGAATTCGCGCAACGCCAGCACGAAGGCGGTACGATCAACGATCTCGAGCTTGCTAATCAGCAGGCAAGTTACTCACAGGCACGAGCGGATGCGGCGGAGGTCACGGCGGCGATGCGGAGCGATCGCGAGAAGCTTAATCGCTTGATGGGAGTGTGGGGCGCGGAGACGCAGTGGAAAATCGCGGACGAACTCCCCGCCCTTCCGGGCAAAAATCTCCCCGTCGACCGTCTCGAATCCCTTGCGATCGCGCAGCGGCTCGACCTCGCGTCGACCAAATCCGAAGTCGCCGCCGTCGTGCAAAGCCTTGGTCTAACGAAAACCTACCGCTACTTCGGGGCCGTCGAAGTTGGAGTCGATACTGAGAAAGAGCCGGACGGGCAACGTGTCACTGGCCCGACGTTGCGCCTGGAACTACCGATCTTCAACCAGGGACAAGGCCGTCTCGCCAAACTGCAGGCGCAGCTCCGGCAAGCCGAACGCCGGCTCGAGGGACGCGCCATCGATATCCGCTCGGAAGTCCGGGAAGCACGCGATCGCCTCCTGGCGAAACGCGATCTCGCCACCTACTACCGCGACGAGCTGATCCCCGAGCGGACGCGCGTGCTGACGCTCACACTCGAGCATTACAATTCGATGTTGAAAGGCGCTTACGATCTCCTGCTCGCGAAGCAAAATGAACTGGCCGCCGAGCGCGGTTACGTGGATGCGCTGCGGGATTATTGGATCGCGCGCGCGGACCTGGAGCGAGCGGTGGGCGGAAGCCTGACGGCTCGGAGCACGTCCGTCGAATCCAACAGCTTCAAGGAAGCCGTAACGCATCGCTAAGCATTCTTATGATTTCACGACGTAGATTTTTTTCCGGCGCGGCGGCTTTGCTCGGCGGCTCGGCGCTTGCCAATCGTGTCGCTCGCGGAGCTGAGGTGGTAGCGCAGCAATCGCCAGCTCCTTCGCCCGTTCCGGCGAACTCCAACTACCGCCCGGTTGTGACGCCTAACGGATCATCCCTGCCGTGGACGATGAACGGCGGGGTGAAGGAATTCCGATTGATCGCCGAGCCGGTGAAGCGCGAGTTCGCACCTGGCATGGTCGTAAATTGCTGGGGCTACAACGGCCAGACGCCGGGTCCCACGATCGAGGCAATCGAAGGCGATCGCGTGCGCATTTTCGTCACCAACAAGCTGCCGGAAGCGACAACGGTTCACTGGCACGGCGTCATTCTTCCGAACGGCATGGACGGCGTCGGCGGCGTCACGCAGAAGCATATCCCACCGGGCGAAACCTACGTCTACGAATTCACGCTCAAACAACATGGCGTGCAGATGTACCACCCACATTCCGACGAGATGATCCAGATGGCGCTCGGCATGCAGGGCTTCTTCGTCATTCATCCGAAGGACGGTTATCCCGAGCCAGTGCACCGGCATTTCCTCATCTTCCTGCAGGAGTGGTTCGTCGAACCAGGCAGCTACACGCCGAATCCGAATGTGATGACCGACTTCAACATCTTCACCTTCAACAGTCGCGTCTGGCCGGGCACCGCACCCTTGGTTGCGAAGCTAAACGATCGCGTCCGCGTCAGCTTCGCGAACCTGAGCATGGACAGTCACCCGATCCACTTTCACGGCCATCGTTGGTGGGTGGTAGAAACTGACGGCGGCCAAATTCCAAAGTCAGCCTGGTGGCCTGAGACGACAATTAACGTCCCGGTGGGGACGACGCGCACCGTGGAATTTGTCGCCGACAATCCGGGCGACTGGCCGTTCCATTGCCATAAGAACCACCATGCGATGAACGCGATGGGCCACGAAGTCCCGAACGTCATCGGCGTTGATCAAAAAGGCGTCTCCGGGCAGATCGGCAAACTCGTGCCGGGGTATATGGCGATGGGCAGCAGTGGGATGAGCGGCATGTCGGAGATGGCTAAAATGATGCCCGGGCCGAAGAACACACTCCCGATGATGACCGGCACCGGGCAGTTCGGGCCAATCGAGATGGGAGGAATGTTCACCATCCTGAAAATCCGCGATGGCATCACAAACTACGACGACCCGGGTTGGTATCAGAATCCCGAAGGCACCGTGGCTGGTCCAGCGAGCTAACGCAGATGCTCGGTCACGTAACCAGAGCTAGCCTGTTCGCCGCGCTGCTCGGCTCAATGACTTCTTGTCAGCGGCCAATTCCCGCGGCGAGTGACCGAGAGGCAATCGCCGCTGCGGTGAATGGTTTTCACGACGCGCTGGCAAAAGGCGATGAAGCAGCCGCGCTCGCGCTCTTAGCCGAAGATGCGCAGATCCTCGAGTCCGGAGAGCGACAAACGCGCGAAGAGTATGCCCGCGAGCATCTGCCGGCAGATATTAATTTCGCCAAGGCAGTTCCCAGCATTCAGTTCGCGCTTATCGTGAGGCAGGAAGGCGACGCTGCCTGGACGACGGCGACTTCGCAGAGCAAAGGCACCTTCAGCGGCCGAGAGATCAACACTGACGGCGCGGAGTTGATGGTCTTACACAAGACGTCGGCGGGATGGCGCATCCGGGCGATCCATTGGTCGGGCCATCCGCATCGCTGAGTCAGGCGACGCCCCGGCGTTGCCCGCCTAAACTAAACCGCCCGCTGGAGGCGAGCGGGCGGTGAATAGTGGTGCCGGTGTGAGGTGCGTTACCGCCAGCGGAAAATTACGTTCGCTGGCACGTGCATCTCCTCCTCAAGGTGATGGAGTTCGTCGTGCATGTGCTCGATCTGTCCGAGCACGCGGCGGCGGTCGTAGTATTGTTCGCCCCGGCGGAAGCGATTGTTCAAGTCATAAGCTTCAGCGCGAATATGCTGGAACTCGCCGCGCATGTGGCGATCTGCACGGTAGGTGCGCATCTCGCGTTCGACGTGCTGCAGCATGCCGTTGAGGTGAGATAGCTCCTCGCGGATGCGTCCACCGTCTCCCCGACGAGAATACCGGTCGTCATCACGATCGCGATCATAGCGGCGATCCCCATCGTAACGCGGATCCTGATTGTAGTTCGGGTAGGCGAGCCGCTGCCCATACTGACCGTTTTGCTGATAAACTGGCTCGGGCTGTTGCTCATCATCGTCATGAGCCAAAGCGACTCCGCCAAGGCCGACAAACGCCAAGCAGGCGACTCCGAGCGTAAGGATTGATTTGTTCATATATTATCTTTCGTGCTGCAAACTTCGACGGGCGTGTCGTGCTCGTCATTCGATGAAAAATCATCGCTCATGGCGGCGAAGATTTGCTGGTCGGGAGCGCGCGCTGAACTAAGCTGCCCGCCGTATGTCACCGAGTCGTATTACCGCTCCCCTGCTTGCTTCTCTCATCGTCCTCACCGCTTCCCGCGCCTACGCCGATGAAGGCATGTGGCTGTTCAACAAACCGCCACTCGAACAGTTGAAGGCGAAATACCAATTCGAGCCGACACCCGCTTGGCTCGAACATCTGCAAAAATCCAGCGTCCGCTTCAACAGCGGCGGAAGCGGATCGTTTGTCTCCGCGAATGGGCTCGTCATCACGAATCACCACGTCGGACTCGATACACTGCAGAAACTTTCGTCGGAAAAAGCAAATTACGTGCACGACGGCTTCTACGCGAAGACGCAAGCCGAAGAGGCTAAGGCCACCGATCTCGAACTAAATGTGCTGATGTCGATCGAGGACGTGACCGATCGAGTAAATGCCGCGGTCCCTTCTGATTTAAGCGGCGACGCAGCGAGCAAGGCGCGGATCAAAGTGATCGCGGAGATCGAGAAGGAGAGCAAAGAAAAGACCGGACTCCGTTCCGATGTCACCACGCTCTATCAGGGCGGCGTTTACAATCTCTACCGTTACAAGCGTTACGACGATGTCCGGATTGTTTTCGCACCCGAGCAGCAGGCAGCGTTCTACGGCGGTGATCCGGATAACTTCGAGTATCCGCGGTTCGACCTCGATATTTGTATATTCCGCGCCTACGAAAACGGCCAGCCGGCCAAGATCGAGCACTTCCTGAAATGGAACACGAAGGGGGCCGTGGACGGTGAGCTCACTTTCGTCAGTGGTCACCCGGGAGGGACGGACCGGCTGCTAACGACCGACGAACTCGCCGAGCGGCGTGACCGCGATCTCCCAGAGACGCTTTATCTCCTGAACCGGCGCGAGGTGTTCCTCTCCGCGTTTGCGGGGCGGAGCATCGAAAACGCGCGGCGGGTGCGGAGAAATCTTTTCGGAATCCAGAACAGTCGCAAAGCCAGCCGTGGCATTCAGGCAGCCTTGCTCGATCCGGAAATCTGGGGCGGAATCGTAGCACGCGAAAAGAGGCTGTATGACGGAATCGCCCGCGATCCGAAATGGGCCACGGCATTGAATGCGAACACGAAGATCAAACAGGCGCAGGCGGAGATCGCTAAAATTCTTCCGGTCTTCCATTATTACGAAGCTTCGCGTGGACCCGAAGGGCTCGCCTACAGCGCCCCGCGTGCGTTTTACAGCACGCTGTTTAAGTATGCACGCCGTGTGCTGCGAGCCGGCGACGAACGTCCGAAGCCGAACGGCGAGCGGTTCCCGGAATTCCGCGACAGTAACCGTGAATCGATGGAGCTGGATCTCTTTTCCACCGAGCCGATCTACGAAGACGTCGAGCAAACCACGCTGACGGATTCGCTCACCGACCTGGCCGAACGCTTCGGCTACAACGACGCGCTCGTGCAGCAAGTTCTTGCGGGCAAATCGCCCGTCGATCGCGCGGCCGAACTGGTGAAAGGCACGAAGCTAAAGGATGTCGCGTTCCGCAAGCAGCTTTACGAAGGAGGCGCGGCGGCGGTGGCGACGGCGAAGGATCCGATGATCGAACTCGCCCGGATGGTCGACGGTCCCGGGCGCGAGGTGCGCAAAGTTTTCGAGGCGCAGGACGAATCGCGGAAACAGGCTTACGCCGAACTCGCGAAGGCGCGTTTTGCCATCGAAGGCACGAGCACTTTTCCGGACGCGACCTTCACCTTGCGCCTCGCCTACGGTCCGGTGCGCGGTTACGAAGAAAATGGTAAGCCAGTCGCGCCGCTGACAAATCTTGCCGGCCTATATCAACGCTCCGCCGAGCATAACAACGAGCCGCCGTTCGACCTGCCGAAGCGCTGGGTCGATCGGAAGTCGAAACTGAATCTGCAGACGCCCTTCAACTTCGTCACCACAGCCGACATCATCGGCGGCAACAGCGGCAGCCCGGTCGTGAACAAGGCGAATGAGTTCGTCGGGATTATTTTCGACGGCAACATCCAGTCGCTCGCGCTTGATGTGGCTTACTCCGAGAAGCAGGCGCGGGCGGTGAGCGTGGACTCTGCAGCGATCAGCGAAGCACTGCGCAACGTCTACGATGCGACGGCGCTGGCTGATGAACTTGAGGGCGGGAAGAAGTAGCGGGCAAGCAGCGCTCGGGGAACCGAACCGGCGGAATAGTCACCGTAATTGTCGAAGCGTGTCATCCCGAGCCGCGAACGCGATCAGCCGGACCGCAACGGCCGTGTCATCCCGGGCGAAGTCGAGGGATCTCACCACGACACTTGGCGGATTCTACCGAGCAACACGCGTGAATCGCAGTGTTGGCGACATCCGCAGGGAGGCAAACGATCCGCGCGTACGCGAGATCGCTCGACTTCGCTCGGGATGACGGTTCCCCGGGCTATTCGGTGATGCGGTCGCGGTGGGGTTCCCGTCGGCGTTCCGGTTGCCGTTCCTTGGTGCGTTGCCGTTGTTAGTCCGTTGCCGTTCCCGGCGCACCGGTGACAAACCGCTTACCCGAGCTGCTTCAGCAGCGTCTTCCAGCGCGCCCACGCCTCGTCACGCGCTTTCTTGTTGGCATCGTGATTCGCATCAGTGCTTTCGGGAGCCTCGCCATCACGCATGAAACCGTGACCGGCGCCTTTGTAGATCACCGGCTCGTATTTTTTTCCGGCGGCTTTCATTAGCTCTTCGCCTTTCGGGATGCTCGCGTTGACGCGCTCATCCTTCTCGCCGTAAAACCCGTAGACCGGACACGCAACGTTCGCGATCAACGGCGGTTTCTCCTCCGCCGGCCCGTAGAACGAGTACGCGGCCTTCAGGTTCGGATTCAAACAGGCGTAACCGAACGCCCAGCCGCCGCCCCAACAAAAACCGGCCACCGCGACCGCTCCGCTCGCGGCCGGCAGCTTCTGCGCGAATTCCGCCGTCGTATTCAGGTCCGCCACGACCTGCTCTTTCGGCAACGTCGAGATCGCCTTTCGCGCGCCGTCGAGGTCGGCATACGTTTGCCCGCTTAGCAAGTCGGGCGCGATCGCGATGAGGCCATTCTCGGCCAGTTGATCGCAGACGCCGCGCACCCAATCCGTCAGGCCGAAGATCTCGTGAATCACCAGCACCACAGGCGCCTTCTCTTTGCGCTCCGGATAAACGGCGAACGCCTTCACCGTGCGCTCGCCTGATTTCACCTCAACCCACTCGCCGTGCCGTGGCGAATTGTTCAGCCGCGGCTTCGCCCAATCCTGAGCGGCCGCAGTTGCTGCGGCAAGCGCCGCCGCGATGCAGACGGCGCCCGCAAGAGCGAACTTCGCGCTGCTCGCTCGCATCACAGGTCACGGCCCGTGCGCATTGGACCGCCGACGGCATCCGGCGCGGCGCTGCGGCCCCAGATCAGGTTATCGAGGCTGAGCGGCCCACTACCTCGGAAGAAGATGTAGAGGAAGATGAAGCAGAAGAGAACCGCAAGCTCGCCTTTATTTGAATATTGCGGTCCGGCGGTTGCGACTGGAAGGAACTTCGCGTGCAACGTCGTCGCATTTGCCACATGGAACATGAAATAGGCGACCGCCATCGTTCCGCTCGAGAGGAACGCGGCGGCCCGCGTGAACAGACCGAAGGCAATCAGCAACCCGCCGAGGAGTTCAATCCACCCGCCGACCTGCGACATCGAATTGTTTGAGTTCGGCATCCCGCCGAACAGGCCCAGAGCCAATTGCCCGCCGTGAGAGGCGAAGAGCAGACCGACGACGATGCGCATGATCGCGTAGACGTAAGGAGAGTATCTGCTGAGTGTAGAATTCACGGCGGGCAGGCTGCGCGATTCCGGCGGATTGTGTCAAGGTTGGCGTTACTTTGTCGTAGATCGCTCGCTTGCATGAACGCGCTCTCCGCGCGGTTGTCGAACGATCTGCCTGCACCTCACGCATGAACTATCTTCTCCCTCGCCTCTCACTTTTCGCCGCTCTAGTCGCTTCGCCGCTTGCCGCAAAGACCGCTCCGCCCGCTGCGAAAGCGCTGCCATTCCCACAGGAAGGAAGTGACCTGAAGCCCGATCCTGCTGCGCATTTCGGTACGTTGCAGAACGGCTTGCGCTTCGTCGTCATGCAAAACCACGAGCCGAAAGGGCGCGCGTCGCTGCGCCTGCTGGTGCTCGCTGGTTCGCTCGAAGAAAAAGACGACCAGCGAGGGCTCGCGCACTTTCTCGAACACATGGCGTTCAACGGCAGCAAACACTACCCGGCCGGCACGCTCGTCGAATTCTTCCAGCGCATGGGCATGAGCTTCGGTGGGGACACGAACGCGAACACCAGCTTCGACCGCACAGTTTACCTGCTCGAACTCGCGCACGCCGACGACGCAACGCTCGGAGAAGGGTTCCGTGTCCTGGCTGACTACGCCGGCGGACTTCTCCTTAGCGACGAGGAGATCAATCGTGAGCGCGGGGTTATTCTGTCTGAAAAACGCGTCAGCGATTCCGTTGGCTACCGCTCTTTCGTCGCAGAATTCCAGGCGATGCTCGGGACAACACTTCTGCCGAAACGGCTCCCGATCGGCGACGAAAAAGTTATCGAGACCGCAGGTCGTGAGCGCTTCGTCGACTTCTGGAACTCCTGGTATCGACCGGAGAAAATGGTCGTCGTCGTCACCGGCGATTTCGCCGACACCGCCGCCGTCGAGAAGATGGTGACGAAGACCTTCGCAGATCTGGCACCTCGTTCTCCCGCGCGGCCTGATCCTTCGTTAGGCGAACTCGCAAAGTTCGACGGAGTCCGCCCGGTCTTCCATTCCGAGCCCGAAGCTGCGAGCACGAGCATCTCACTCGCGAGCATCACGTCGTACGCGCACGAGCCAGATAACGCGGAGCGCCAAATCAAAAAGCTGCCACGCTCACTCGCGCTCGCGATGCTGAACCGGCGTTTCTCCATTCTCTCGAAGAATGAAGACGCCACGTTTACCTCGGCCGGCGCCTCCGTTTCCGAGCAGTTCGATTTCCTCCGGGATGCGCGCGTGGACATCTCGTGCAAGCCAGAGCAATGGGCGCAGGCGCTCGCAACCGGCGAGCAAGAACTGCGTCGTGCGCTGGAGCATGGATTTACGCCGGCGGAGTTAACCGAAGCTGCCGCTAACATCGCCAACCAACTCGAACAGGCTGTGAAAACCGCTAGCACACGTCATTCAAATCAACTCGCGAACGAACTCGTCGACACGCTGCTGCAGCGCGAAGTGTTCACGCCGCCGGCAGCCGACCTCGCGCTGCTGAAGCCCGCGCTCGAGAAGATTACAGTGGAAGATTGCGTTGAAGCATTGCGCAGTGACTTCGCCGCGAATGGTCGCTTCGCAATGGTCTCAGGGAACGCGCAGCTTCCCGGCGACGCGCCCGCTGCGATCGCAGCCGCCTACGACGCCGCACATGCGGTCGCCGTCACTGCACCTGACGCGGCCGAAAATGCGGCGTGGGGTTACACAGATTTCGGCGCGCCCGGTGAAATCGCAAAGCGCGAACACATCGACGATCTCGACATCAAACTGGTTACGTTCAAGAACGGTGCGCGACTCAATCTGAAGAAAACCGACTTCGCAGCCGGGCACATTTCCGCGGGCGCTCGCGTTGGCGATGGCGCGATTACCGAGCCGCTGGACAAGCGCGGCCTGGCCGCGTTCGCGCGGAGCACGCTGATCGCCGGTGGCCTCGGAAAACACAGCGCCGACGAGCTGCGCAATCTCCTCGCGGGCAAGAACGTCGGCTGGCAGTTCGCGCCTGAGCCGGACACGCTGCGCTTCTCCAGCGGAACGACACCTGACGACCTGCTGCTCGACCTCCAACTGCTCGCCGCGCACCTGACCGATTCGGGTTATCGACCCGAAGCAATGCGGGTGTCACGCAAAGGGCTTGAGCAGCTTTACCTGTCGTTCAAGCACACGCCTAACGGGCCGCTCTCCACCGAAATTCCGAACCTTCTCGCGAGCGGCGATCCTCGGTTCGGCCTCCCGCCTGAGGAAGAGATGATGAAGCGCAATCTCGACGAGGTGAAAGCGTGGCTGACACCTCAACTTACCGCCGGGTCGCTCGAGCTGGCGCTGGTCGGCGATTTCGATGTCGAAGCTGCGATCGCGGCGGCTGCGAAAACGATCGGTGCTCTTCCACCGCGCGCGGCAAAGCCCGAGCTAGCCGCATCGAAGAAAGTGACGTTTCCGGCACAGCCGTTCGCGAAGACGTTCACGATCGATTCTGAAATTCCGAAGGGCTCGGTGTTGCTCTACTGGCCGACCGAAGATGCGTTCGATGTCCATCGCAACCGCCGGCTAAACGTCCTCGCCGCGGTGTTGAACGATCGCCTTCGCGTCAAGGTCCGCGAAGAGATCGGCGGCACCTACAGCCCGCGGGCGGCGAGTAACGCGAGCGAAGTTTTTCCCGGCTACGGCTACATGTACGCCAGCGTTGATGTCGATCCGGCGGGCGCGGGGAAGATGTCGGATGTGGTGGTGGATCTTGCCGATGAGCTCGCGCAGAAAGGCGTGAGTGGTGACGAACTCGAACGCGCCCGCGCTCCATTGCTGACCGCGATCCGCGA
>JBHENE010000195.1:0-13876 GCA_046262215.1 Chthoniobacterales bacterium
CGCTCGGCGCGACCATCCAGGCGGGAATTCTGTCCGGCGCCGTGCGTGACGTGCTCTTGCTGGATGTGACACCGCTGTCGTTAGGCATCGAGACGTTCGGCGGTTTGATGAACGTGATCATCCCGCGGAATTCCACGATTCCAGTCAAGGCGGGTGAGATGTTCACGACGGCGGTGAACAACCAGACCGCGATGCGCATTAAGGTGCTGCAAGGGGAACGCGAGATGTCGCGGGATAATTGGCCCCTGGGCGAGTTCGAACTGGCCTTTGAGGCTGCACCGAAAGGCATCGCGCGCGTCGGTGTGCAGTTCGAAATCGACGCGAACGGGCTTCTGCATGTGCTGGCGCGCGACACGAAGACCGGCGCAGAGAAAATCGTGGCGATCAACAGCGCGGTGGATGTTTCCGACGAAGCCGTCGAAGCGATGATTTCCGAGTCACTCGATCACGCGTTCGATGACATGAACGAACGCGTCTGGACCGAGGCGAAACTGAAGGCGGAAGAGATGCTCAACGCAGTGACGAGTGCCTTCCGCGTCCTCGACGACGAAATCCCTGCTGGCGAAAAAGTGCAGGTTCAAAGGCTCGTCGAAGAGTTGCGCGCAGCTCTAGCCTCGGGCGAACTTCAACGGCTGAAACGCGCGAACGCAGAACTCGACAAAGCAACGGAACCGCTGGCCGCGATGCTGATGGAGAAGGCGATGGCCGAGAGCCGCTAGGGTCCAACTGGGATCGGCTCGGTCGGCGAGGGCACAGGTGTCGGTAACCACGGGACCGGCGGCAAGATGGGCTTTGCTAACGCAGATGGCGGCGTTGGCTGCGCGGGGGGCGCTACGGTTAGCAGGGACGCGCGCGAAGTCGCTTCCTCGAGCAGCTTCTTCTCTTCGGGAAAAAGCGCGCCTTTTTGCGCGGCGGCAAGGTATGGCTTCGCCAGCTCCAGCTGATTTTCGTCAACGTAAAGCACCGCTACGTAAACAGCGGCATGCGGATCGTCGAATGCGTCAGCTGGCAGGCGGCGAAGGATTTCCAGACCATCAGCAGTTCGGCCCGCCGAGTAGAGCGAGAAGGCGTATGTGATTGCGCAGTTCACATCCTTCGGCGCTGCGTCGAAAGCTTCCTTCGCGAGGCGCCGCGCTTCGTCCGTGCTCGGCGAGACGAGCAGCGCCAGGCGCGCGTAACTGGAAGTCAAGGAGGGCTCGCGCGGTGAACTCTCGTGCAGCTGTCGCGCGACCTGCAACAGTTCCGGCAGATCGTTGTCGGCGCGAAAGATCCGGAAGAGCGCATCGAGTGCTTCGCGTCGCAACGGTGCGTGTTTCGCGACCCGCTTCCAGAGTTGCTTTGCTTCAACGGTGAGACCCCACCTCGTCGCAAGCCGCGCGAGGGTTGCCTCGCGCTCGGGCTGATCGGCTGCGGCGCGTTCTGCCGCATGCCAAAGGGAGTCATATTCCGCATCGGCCGCTGACTGGCGACCCTGCCGCGCGGCATACGCCTGATACGCGAGGCGTTGAAACTCCGCGTCTCCCCAGCTTCCGCCGCGGGTCCAGCGTTTTAGTCGCGACCAGTTCTTCACGTCAGTGAAGGCTTCGGCGATTGCGATCGCCGGTGGCGGCACCGTAGTGACTTCGGGCGGGAGTTTGTCGTTCCACTTCAACACTTCCGCCGCGAGATCGTTCCTGTTCATCCAATCCATCAGCGCTGCGAGATCGGCACCGTCGCGGGCCGCTACTGGCTTCACTTTTTCGAGCAGCGCGGTGAACTTCTTCTCGTCGACTTTGCGGTATAGCTGGAGGCAGAGAAGCAGGTCCTGGAACGTAACCCTCTGCGCCATCTGGAGCTCCTGCGCGAGCGGATCGGCTCGTTGGAGATCGTCGCGTTCGACCGCATCACCGAGAAGCGCGCGCAATGAACCGACGCGATATCCTTGCACCTTGCTGAGCCGTTCGAGCGTCTCGCGGGCGTCGAAATATTTTGTCTCTTCGGAAGAACGAATCTGCAGGACCGCAAGATTGAATTGGTAGAGATCGTTCGCCGGCTCCTTCTCCACGGCAGCCGCGAAATGCTGCTCCACGTCGGCATCGTTTCCCTGTGCGCGGGCGAGCCATCCGGCGACTACATGATACGCGGGCTTGTCGCGGTCCTGCGTCGCCACGTTTTCGAGTGCCCGGCGCGCAACATCGAGCTGGCCGAAACGTAACGCCGCGGACGCAAGATTGAGCTGCGCGTCGAGGTTCTGCGGCAGGGCTCGCGCGATCTGCGAACGCCAGGCAACGGTCTCAGGACGATTCTGTTTTTCGGTCGTTTCGGCCAAGATTTGGAAGGCAGCCAACGAATCGCGCCGGATCTGCAGCATCTGCTGCGCGGCTTGCGTGGCGCCGTCCAAATCCTGCTTCTCCAGCGAGGCGGCGGCGCGTTTCTGCAGACGCGACTCGCGCCAGGTGCCGTAAGCGCGCGGCGCTGAATTTAGGATCAGGAACCCCACCACGAACCCGATTGCAACGCACGCGAGATAAACGCCGCCTCGTGCCGTGAAAAGCTGCTTCCAGCCCGCAGGTGCAGAGGTCGCGCGACGCTTTCGGCGGACACGTTTGAGCTGCGTTCCCATTGCGGGCTTTCCTATCATCGCGCCCGAGGACTTTGCAACCTCAGCGGCACTGCGCAGCGAGAGTGATCAAACGGCGGCGTGATCTTCGGCGCGACGCACGACGGGCACGTCTTCGATCTGCTCGCTGACACGCTCGCGTAATCGTCGGCCCCACACGTAACGCGCGAGCAGCACTTTAACGGTGGCTGTTAACGGCACTGCGAGGATCGGACCGAGCAATCCGCCGACCAGTAAGCCCCAGACGAAAATTGAGACGATCACCGTCATCGGATGCAGGCCGACGGAGTTACCGACAATCTTCGGCGCGATGAAGATCGCCTCGAGGTTCTGGATTCCAAAGAAGATCGCGGTCACGATCAGCGGGTGCATCCAATCGCCCCATTGCGCGGCGGCGATGAGCACCGCCGGGATCCAGCAGAGCACAATGCCGACGTATGGAATCATCGTGAGGAAGACGACGAGAACGCCAATGAGCGGCGCGAAGTTCACGCCTAGGATTATCAACGCCATGCCAATCAGCGCGCCATCGATGAGGCAGACCAAGAGTTGGCCGCGAAAATATGCGATGACATAGCTGTTGATCTGCATGAGGACGGTCGCGACTTCATCTTTCAGCGGCGAATTGCGGAGCGGCAGGTATTCCTTCCAGCGGCGCTCAATCGCAGGGCGCTCTTTCAGAAGGAAGAAAAGGTAGATCGGCACCATCACCAGGCTCAGCAAAAAGCCGGTAACGCCAAGAAAGCCACCGATGCTTGTCTTCAGTAGATTCCAAAATTTTTCGCTCAGCGCAGGGAGCTGGCTTTGCAAATTCGGCAGCTGCCGCTCGACCCACTCCTGAATGCGCTGGCGCTCCGCGGAAGTAAGTTTCGGAGGCGTTGTGGAGGTCAGCGCCGGATCCGCGGGTGAACCAGGCGGTGCCGTGTCCGGCGACGGAGAAATGACGGCGACTGATTCGCTGGCCGGTGTGGGTGTCGGCGACGCGAGCAGCCAATTGACGAGGTTCGTAGCGGCGGAAGCCGGACGCGTTTTAGTCGCCGAGGGAACGCCGAAGCTGTGATTATAGCGATAGATTAGATCGACGACTTTATCGCGGGCGCGATTCGTGTAGGCGGGCAGCTCCTTCGCGACGTTCGCGCTCTGCATGGAGATCGACGGCACGACCCACGTCAGAACGGCGGCGAAAGCTAGAAACGCGATCGTGAATAGCGCGCCGATCGCTTTGACGCGGCTGTAACCTCGCTCGCTTAGATGCGTGATTACTGGATCGAGCAGGTAGGCTAAAATCGCCGCGATTGCTACAGGAATGAGAATCGGCTGGAGGAACCCGATCAGGTTACCCGCGATCCACATCACGCCAGCCACCACTGCGACGAGCACGACGAGAAACACAGCTGTCAGGGACGCCCACATTGTCTTGCGCTGCCACGGCGTCGGGTATTTCTGGAGGTAAGATGTAGCCATTATCGCGTTTGCGTCATTGGAACGGCGGGCCCTTCAACGGCTCACCCTTGCTCAAGACGGTCTTTGTCTTCTCGATTTTTTGCGCAAGCGCTTCGTTGTCTGGGGCAAGGGCGATTGCTTTCTGCCAATACTCAAGCGCCTGCGGAACGCGGCCGAGCTTCGCGTAAGTGTCGCCAATGTGCTCGAAGACAGCAGGATCATCCCGCTTGATGGTTTGTGCGGCGCGAAGCAGATCGCCGAGCGCTTCGTCGAAACGGCCTTTGCGGAATTTTACCCAGCCAAGACTGTCGAGGTACGCGCCATTGTTTGGATCAAGCTCGAGCGCCTTCTTCACCATCTCCTCCGCGGCTTCGAGCTGCATGTTCTGCTCGGCCCACATGTAGCCGATGTAGTTGTAGACTTCGGCCGCATTGCCCGGATCGAGCACGGCTGATTGGCGTAAAAGATCAGCCGCCTTGTCGTAGAAACCAGCGCGTTCCGCCGCGACTCCGTAATCGAAATAGAAGCGGCCATTCAGCATCGCCGCGCCGGTCGCTTCCGCTTCGTGTTTCGCTTCTTCGAATGTCATTACAGCCTGCTGCGTGTGTTTCGCTTCACGCTGTGCGATCGCGAGCAGATAAGAGAACTCGGGTGACTGCGGAAAACGTAAGCGCCCATCAGTGAGGATCCGTTCGGCGCGTTCGTTTTCGCGCAGTGGGCCGATTAGCACTTCGCCGAGGCGGAGATACGTCTGCGCATGCGCGGGGTTAATCAGCAGGCTCTGCTCATACGCCGCCGCAGCTTTCGCGAAACCCGCTTTTGCGAGATCGGCTTTGCCGTCGCGTTGCAGCGCGCGCGCTTCATCGTCGAGCAATTGCGCGAGCAGATCATACGGCTGAAAACGCTCAGGATGCAGCGCGATGATCTCGTTCAGCATCTCGATCGCCTTAGCCCGCTGATTCGTCATCACGAAGCCGGTCGCGAGCTTTTCGCGCGCATTTGCATCCTCGGGCTCTAGCTCGAGCACCTTCAGGTAAAGCGGGATTGCTTCAGGGATCTGCTGCGATGCTGCGAAATAATCGGCCGCGTCTTTCAGGATGTTCGCGTCATCGCCCGCCGTCGCGACGGCGCGTTTGAAGACATCGTTCACGCGCTGAATGTCCTGCCGCTTCGGCTCCTCGCCCGGCTTGAACAAGATCGTCGCGTAGAGCTTGCCAAGCTTCGTCCAGAAAGTGCCGTCGCTGCTTTGCACCTTCAAAGCGCGATCGAGTGCGACGATCGCTTTCGCGGAGTCGCCGGTAGAGAGTTCGATTTCGTAGACGCGCTGATACGCATCGATGTTTTCGGGATCGAGCGCGATCGCCTGGTTCGCGTAGGTCAACGCCTGCGCCGGTTTTTGCAGATAGCGCGCGTAGATGACCGCGAGCTGCAGATATGCGCTCGCTTCTTTTGGATTGGCTTTGATCGCATCTTTCAGCACGTCGATTGCCCGCGGGAAATCTTCCTGACGCACGAGTAACGACGCCACTCGAGATGCCAGCTCCACCTCACCTGGATCAACCGTGAGGACTTTCTGATACGCGACTAACGCCGCCTCGATTTCACCCGCGTCCTCTAGTCGCGCGCCGTCAACGAAATTGGCGAGCGCATCAGCGCGGCGTTGTGCTTGACCGTGCAGTGCGAGATCCGGCGCAGGCGCGAGCCGCACTGAGTCGTCAACGCGGTTGTGCTTTACCGGCAAAGCCTTCGAAGGCGCTGTTACCGGCGTCGCTTTTGGCGGAAGGGGACGCGCCGCGATTAGCAGAGACCCGCAGGCGACGGACGCGACGAGAAGCAGAGCGTGCCGGGCAAACGCCAGCCGTTGCTTCGCGAGCATCATGTCGAATGGAGCTTACGAGGTGCCACCTGGCACGCAAACGTCCGAACATCACAGCCAGCCGCGGCGAGGCGACCTAACGTGACGAGACTGACCGAAACGCGGACGAGCGCTTACGACTTGTAGCGTAGACGCTTCTTGTGGCGATTCTCCTTCATGCGCTTGCGGCGCTTATGCTTGGAGATTTTCGCCTTCCGGCGCTTCTTCAGTGATCCCATAGAGGTAGTTCAGCCAATCCGCGTTTTGCGGAGGCCAATGCAAGCATCGGATGCGCCGCTCTGCAACTGCGTTCTTCCGGCGGTGAGCTAATCGAGGAGTGCGTTCCGCAACAGATCGACGTGCTCTTCCGGCTTCACTTTGCGGAAGATCGCCGAGATCCGGCCGGCCGCGTCGATGACGAACGTGCTCCGCTCCGCGCCCATGTATTTCTTGCCGTACATGCTCTTCTCAACCCAGACGCCGTAAGCCTCGACGATTGCGTGATCGACATCCGACAGCAGCGGGAAGGGGAGCTGATATTTCGTGATGAACTTCTCGTGGCTCTTCGCAGGATCGACGCTAACGCCAAAAATCTCGCCGCGGCTTTCGAGATCGCTCCACGAGTCACGCAACGCGCAAGCCTGCACCGTGCACCCAGGCGTGTCGTCCTTCGGGTAGAAATACAGGACGACGCGCGCGCCGCGTAGCTCCTCGAGCGAGACTTCGCGCCCGCTGCCGTACTTTCCGCCGATGGCCTGCACGCGAAACGCGGGTGCGGGATCGCCGACCTTCAATTCTTCAGACATAGCGCACGATCATTTCTCCAGCAGGATAATCAACGCTCCCACCGTGCAGAGGAGCGCGCCAATAAGTCCACTCTCGTAGCGCTCAAGCAGACCGAGCTTCACGCGCTTCACGCCACCGAGTGTAAGCGATGTGAACAACACCATGCCCGCGACAGTTCCCACCGACAAGATGACCGTGAGCAGCGCGAACCCGCTCCAGCCGTAGCGAACACCTGACGCGTAGATTGGCAGAAACGCCTCGCACGGTGAGAATGTCAGCAGCGCAAGCAGGCTAGTGATCGCTGCACGGTCCGATGAAGCCGCAGGCCGGGCAGCAACCGGCGGAGCCGCATGATGTTCTTCGTGCTCGTGATCGCCTGAATGCACATGCTTGTGCCCACAGAAAAGATGGTGATGCGCGTGACCTTTGCCGGTGAACTGTCGATAGAGATAGAATAACCCGAGCACGATCAGCGCCCCGCCGGCGATCGCCGGGAACCAACCGCCGATCTTTCGATCGAGCACGATCCCGAACCACGCGATGAGCAAACCGAGCGTCGCCGTCACGAGGACATGCCCGGTGCCTGCGAGGGCAGTCACACCGAGCGTCTTTGAGTGATTCCAATGTTGCGCCCGCGAGGCGAGCACGAACGGCAGCCAATGCGTCGGGATGGCGGCATGGAAAAACGCCACGCCAAACCCGGTGATGGCAATCGTGGTGAGGACCGCGTCGTTCATCGTCTTCCTGCTGGTAATCGCAATCGAGGGCAGGCGCGAGCACGATCAGGCGGAGGGAGTCGGGCTGCAGGGATTTGAACCCTGGACCTCCTGCACCCGAGACAGGCGCTCTACCAAGCTGAGCCACAGCCCGAAAACTCCGCGGAACTTTGGCAGCTCCGCGAGCAGCTATTCTGCTTATTTCCGCCGCAGCCGCAAGCATTGAACTTCTCGCAACTGACGAACAGCCGTTCATAAACGAATTGACAGGCACTGACACCAGCGACAAAGTCCCCGTTCCCTGTCGCCGCTGATGCTCGCTTCCGATATTGTCCCACCCGTCATCGCAGAGAGCTCGTCGACGATCCTCCAGTTCCCTACGGAAACGGCTCGTGCCGTCCGTTCCTTGCGCAATATGACCTCTCAACTCCTCCAGGACGCCGGAAAAGTAATCCCCAACCAGCAACTCCTGATCAACGTCGTCTCACGTCGAGTGCGGCAGTTGGGCCAAGGTCATCGTCCGCTCGTCGAGGCGACACCGCGTGCGTCCCTCACCGATATCGCCTTGCGCGAGATCATCGATGGCAAGCTCACCTTCGAGCTCGTGCCAGAGACCGATCCGGCTGACGGCGCTTAGCACTTCGGCAGCTGCGATTGCGGCCGGCCGCGAACTTCTTGTCGCAGTGGCGTCTACCTGCGCGATGGTGTGACGCATGCCAGCGGAGTCGATTCTTAATCGCAAAGCGCTTCGGGATTTTCACATCCTCGAGCGCTATGAAGCTGGCCTGGAACTCAAGGGCAGCGAGGTAAAGTCGATCCGCGCCGGCAAGGCGAACATCGGCGACGCGTTTGCAAAGATCGAGAAGGGCCAGGCTTTTCTGCATAACGCCGACATCCAGCCGTACGAGCGCGCCAGCCATGAAATCCCGCCGGCAAAACGCGTGCGGCGACTCTTGCTGCACAAGAACGAAATCGAGAAGCTCTACGTCGAAACCGCCGTCGCCGGGCGGACGCTGGTGGTGCTTAGCATCTACTGGAAAAAGGGACGCTTGAAGGCGGAAATCGGCGTCGCCCAAGGCAAAGTGGCGCACGACAAACGCGCTGATCTGAAGAAGCGCGCCACCGATCGCGAGACCGACCGCGAGGTCGCTCGGTTCAACCGCAAGCACGGCTAACGAAATCCGCGCTGCATCAGCGCAAATAAAGCGCGCGTGTTCGAATGACCGCGCAGCGAACGCCGGTCGTCCCGAGCCGCGCCAGACGGTCCAGGGATCTCCCGTTTGGTCGTCGATCACACTGGCTAGCGGGACGTCGCTCGAAGCGCGCAGTCTTCGGAAAAAAGCTCGATAACTCGAACCCGCCGTGGCGATGGGTGAGATCCCTCAGCCGTCTGCGCGGCTCGGGATGACACGTCCGCCCGCGCGGTGTGATAAGCGCCATCTGTACTCAGTGCCGCCCCGAATTGCGGATCATCCGAAGCGCGACACTTTACCTGCTCGCGATGTCTCAGAAGCGTTCACCGCTCTTCATTCTTTTCCTCACCGTCTTCATCGACATGGTGGGCTTCGGCATCATCATTCCGGTGTTGCCGCTCTACGCCGAGCGGTTCCACGCCACGCCGCTCGCGATTGGCTGGCTCACCGGAATCTACTCCGGCATGCAGATTATCTTCACGCCCGTGCTCGGTCGGCTGTCCGATCGCTACGGCCGTCGGCCTGTCCTGATGTTGAGCCTGGCTGGAACAGCTCTCGGGTTCCTCCTGATGGGCTGGGCACACTCACTCATCCTGCTTTTCGTCGCGCGCATCATCGCGGGAATTACCGGCGGCAACATCTCGATCCCGCAGGCCTACATCGCCGACGTCACGACGCCCGAGACCCGATCGAAATGGATGGGCATGATCGGCGCCGCCTTTGGTCTCGGCTTCACGTTCGGCCCGATGATCGGCGGAATCATGAGCCGCGTTTCGTATGCCGCGCCGTTCTACGTCGCCGCCGCGATGGCTGCCGCAAATGTTGTCTTGCTCTACTTCATTCTCCCCGAAAGCCTCCCGAAAGAGCACCGTGCTCAGCCGCACAAGGAGGCCACGATTCTCGAAGTCTTCCGCCACGGGAACGGCTGGATGTTCGGGCTTGTCGTCGCGACCTACTTCTTCCTGGTCGCGGGATTTACGATCATGACGACGCTGTTCGCCCTCTTCACCGAGCGGCGGTTTGGCTACGACGCGCGGGCGAATGGCTACCTTTTCGGATTCATCGGAATCGTCACCGTCATCGTCCAAGGCGGCCTCATCGGCCGGCTGGTGAAGATCCTCGGTGAGACGGCGCTTGCTCGCGCAGGTCTGGTGATCACAGCCGCGTCGCTGGTGTCCCTGCCGTTGTGTAACAATCTCACCGCGCTGCTGCTCGTCTGCGTCGGTTTATCGTTAGGCACCGGTTTCGCGAGTCCGCCTTTGAACGGGCTTGCCTCACAAATGATCGATCGCAGCTGGCAAGGTCGTGCGCTCGGCGTCTTGCAATCAGCCGGCAGCACCGCGCGTCTGCTTGCCCCGTTGCTCGGCGGCTGGCTGCTCATGCAGGACATGCACGGTCCGCTCGAGCGCTACGGCCGGACGCCGTTTTTCGCGGGGGCGATGCTGTGCGTCGTCGGCGCTGTGCTCGCGTTCTGCCTGAAAAAGCCCGCCGCCGATCTTATGCCGGAAACTATTCCGGCTGGTTCAAGCGTATAGCAGACGTGAAGAAGAATTCCTCGTTGCCAGTCGCATTTGCCGTAGCCGCGCTGGGCGGTTGGGCGATCGCGCGCGTGCTGTCTCCGCGTTTCTCGTTTGCCGGCAAGGTTTGCTTGATCACAGGCGGCTCACGCGGCTTAGGGCTAGTGCTCGCGCGTCAGATCTGCGCGGACGGTGGTCGCGTCGCACTGCTCGCGCGTGATATCGATGAACTCCGACGCGCGCACGATGAACTCGCTGCGACCGACGGCGACGTCGCAGTCGTGCCCTGCGATCTGCTCGATCGCGCGCAAATCGAAGAAGCTGTCCGCACGGTGCTGGCGCATTTCGGAGCCGTCGACGTTCTCATCAACAACGCCGGCATCATCGAAGTCGGCCCACTCGAGCATATGAAGCGCGAAGATTTCGCACGCGCGATGGATCTGCATCTCTGGGCGCCGTTCACGCTGATGTGGGCATTGATCCCGCACATGCGCGCGCGAGGCAGCGGTCGGATCGTCAACATCAGCTCGATCGGCGGCAAGATCGCGGTGCCGCATCTCGCCGCATATTGCACGAGCAAGTTCGCACTCGTCGGGCTCTCGGATGCGCTCCGTTCCGAGCTCGCCGGCGACGGCATCTACGTGACGACAGTTGCGCCTGGAATGATGCGCACGGGCTCGCATGTCAACGCGCAGTTCCGCGGAAATCACGCGGCGGAGTTCGCCTGGTTCGCCGCAGGAAATTCAGCGCCGTTGCTGTCGATGAAAGTCGAACGTGCTGCCGCGAAAATCCTAAACGCGTGTCGCCGCGGACAACCGGAGCTAACGCTGACCGTAGCCGCGCGTGCCGGGGTTATAGGCAATGCGGTTTTCCCAAACACAACCGGCCAGGTGCTAAAGCTGGTGAATCGTTTCCTGCCTAAACCGACTGATCAATCCGGCGACGAACTGCGCAGTGGCAGCGCGAGTCGTTCGCGAAAGCTCGCGCCGAAATGGCTGACATATCTATCGGATCGTGTGATCCGCCGGAATAATGAAACGAATAGCTGACGTGTGTTTTCAGCGTCATTCCGACCGAAGCGAAGCGGAGTGGAGGAACCCCGCGGCGCCACGTTTCGTTTCCGCAACGGGGTCCCTCGACTTCGCTCGGGATGACGGCGTGGTATGAAGCGTCTCTTCGTCGCGATCGACATGCCGCAGTCGGTCGCAGAGCTACTCGTCGCGATCGATCCAGAGCTTCCGGGCGTTCGCTGGCTGCCCGCGGAACTGATTCATCTCACGCTAAGTTTTCTCGGCAATGTGGGTCCGACCGCCGAAGCGACGCTGCGGGAGAGGCTCAGCGCGATTCGATTTCAGCCATTCTTCATGCCGGTAAAGGGAGTCGGAACGTTCCCTCAGAAAGGTAAACCGAACGTCATTTGGGCTGGCGTCGGTGCGGGTCATCCGCAGCTCTTTCACGTCTACAAACGCGTGCAGGAAGCTGCGCTCTCCGCGGGACTGAAACCCGATCTACGCAGTTTTCATCCTCACATCACATTCGCGCGCTGCCGTGACGTCTCCGCCGAAACGATTAGACCGTTTCTGAAACGGCACGCCGACTTCGATGCCGGCATGATCCGGGTCGAGAGCATCGCGTTCTACTCGAGCATTCCAGGACCGCTCGGCTCCGCCTACACCCGCGAACTCGAAGTGCGCGAGACTAACGAGTGATCGCTGTCGGCGCAAGGATCGCATCGCGCATCCCGTGCAGCAGCTTTTTGTCCGCCGGCACGATCGTGGCGAGCGCGCCGCGTAGCTGCACCTTCGCGTTCTCGACGAAGAAGTAAGGGCAAAGTCGCACGCGTCCGCGCATTGTCTTTAGCTCGCCTGTCTCGTTGTCCCAATAGCGCTGATCGACGAGACGGCCTTTGTGAAATCGCTGCATGATTTGCGGCGCCGTGGTGAATGTCGCCAGCGCCTCTTCCACGCGCTGAGCCCACTCCGTTTGTGGTACATCCTGCCCGACAACCACGCCGCGGCTACCCCAGCCGAGTGGCGAAAAGCCACTCACCTTCAGAAGAAGATCGCGCTCCTTCTGGCTCAACTTCGCCGCGTCGCGCCAATCGTGAATTTCCAGGCGCGGGATCACCGCGTGCTGCGGAAGCGGCGTCGGATCCATTAGCCAGGTGTAAGGAATCACCTGCTGCAATTGCGTGAAGTATTTGTCGCCCAATTCGCGCCGCCAAAACTCCCGCAACGGCTGCAGCCAGAAGAGGGCGAACCACATCTTCTCCTCGAGAAACGGCTTCACCGGCGGCGTTATGCGAACGGCGCCATCACCTGCGGCAGCCAGCAGTTCGCCGATGCGCGGCAGGTTCGGAAGATCGAAGAGCTCAAAGAAGCGGTAAACGTTGCGGCCGGGCTGCGGCGCGTAAGTTTCCGCCTCCACGACGGCCCAGTGGTGCTCTGGTCGCTCCGCGTTGAGGCGTGCGGCGACCCACTTCATCTCGGGTCGGTAGGTTGATGACTCCTCCGAAACCAGAATGTCGCCGCCTTCTGGCAGCAGCGACCGAAAGCCTTCGAGCATTCCGTCCGCTCCGGCGATTACATCCGCGCCTAACGACTGATACGTTTGATTCAACCAGCCGGTCAGTCCGATCCCGCCGGGGACCGAGTCGATCTCGGCGATAATGTAGCCGTCATCGGTGAGGACGAGATCAGGACGGATGACACCTGGAAGGTCGTCGCGGAAAAGCTTGCTGCGCGACAACTCGACCAGCTCCTCGGGCTTTCCGGCATCGAGGTAGCTCGCTACCCACGCCGGCTGTTTGCCTTTGACGCTCTGCTGGTAAAGCTGATTGCAGGCGCGCTGGAAGACGTAGAGCTGATGGCCGAGGCGCTCAAGATTCTTTGCGAATGCCGCGTCGATCGCGAACGGCTCCGGCGAAAGCAGCCAATCCTTGTCGGCGAATAAACCTTCCGCTGGAACTGCCGCGCGAATCTGCGCCAGCGCGATTCCTGTTTCGGCGTCGCTCATCGGCCGGCGGCCATTCGCTTGAGAGCGAGCTTCACGAGCTCTTCAGCCGCTTTCACTTCCGGGTGCTTGTCCTGCAGCTCACGAACGGTCTTGTGCGCCTCGACCTGCTTGTAGCCGAGCGCGATCAATGCGAGGACCGCCTCGTTCGCCTGGCTTTCTTCTGGTGTCGGCGCGTTGCTCGCGCTGGCTACTTCCCATGCCGCGGCCACGCCGAGTTTGTCTTTCAATTCCAACACGATCCGCTCTGCCGTTTTCTTGCCGAGACCGCTGATTTTCGAAAGCGACGCAACGTCGCCATTCACGACCGCCGCCTTGAAGTTGCCGACACTCATCCCGCTGAGCACCGCGAGCGCGAGCTTCGGGCCGATGCCGCTCACGTTATTCACGAGCAGTCGAAACAGATCGCGTTCGGCGAGACTCATGAAGCCGTAGAGAATCTGTGCGTCTTCGCGGACGTGGAGGTGTGTAAGGATGTGCACCGTCTGCCCCACGTCGGGCAGACGATCGTAGCTCGAGAGCGGGATCAACACTTCGTATCCGACACCGCGGACATCGATAACAGCCTGCGTCGGCAAGGCGGCAGCGAGGTTGCCGGAAAGGAATGTGATCATCGATTCAATGGCTACGCGACGCGTCCCAAACCGCAACCAACGGCCTGCATCAAGAGCCCTTCAGGATCAATGTAAGGTCGAGCCACTTGCCGTTCGCGGTGTTCAAACCCTGCGTCGAATAGGTCTTCCACCCGGTCGGCA
>JBHENE010000196.1:0-6367 GCA_046262215.1 Chthoniobacterales bacterium
AGCGCTCGATGCGCGACTGAACATCGGGGTTGAGCTTCTGGCAGAGCGCAAAACTGAAGCCGGCTCGCGCAGCCACCCCGAGTACGAGCTGCTCGTCGGGCCAAGTGTCAATCTGCGGCCGACGCGCCATACCTTCCTCACCGCCGCGCCGCTCTTTGGCTTAACGGAGGATTCACCGGACCTGGAAGTGTTCGTCCTCGCGGGCTTGGAGTTTCGGTTTGGCGGCCCGCGTGCAGAGAGCGACGAGCGCCCACGCGCACCGGCCTCGATGTTCGGCCGGTAGCCTCCCTTATTCTCAGGTTGTCTATAATCTTGACAGCTTTTATACTGGGCAGCAGGATTCGGAACACGCAGCAGCGCAGTTCGAAACGATACAAACCTTATATGAAGACAAAACTCACCTCCACCCTCCTAGTTGCCGGTATCATCGCGATGGCCGCTCCGCTGGTTTACGCGGCCAGCGTTCACTTCAAGGGCGGCCCACCCAGGTTTACGGACAATGGGCAGACGCTCACCACCTGTTTCAGCCTTGCCGGCTTGGGCAACAAAGATGTGACCATCACAATCGTGGCCAAAGGCACGATCTCGACCATCTGCACCAATCGCGGCGGCAACGTTGCGCCGGGGCAAAACAAAACGCCATTCTCTGCCGTGGAGACCAAGACCGTTCCATCGACGCAGATCAAAAACGGCAATCTATCCGTCTGCCTGACAACCGATCCACCCTCTACGCCGAGCGCCGAGGAAGCTGGCTGTCCCAATGGAAACTGGACCACCTCGATCAGCGGCATCGACTTTTCGAGCGCCCAAATCACGGTCGAACAGGGTGGCAAAGTTGTCCTGAGCAGGACATTCACGCTCTAAAGGGATCGGAAACGCTTTAGCCGCGAGCAGATGTCCGCGTTCCGAGGCGGTGCTGCTCGCGGCGCGAAGCGCGAAATTCGCGGCGCCGCGCGAGAGGCCGCTATGCGCAGAACCGGGGAAGCGTCACTTCCACTGCCAGGAAAAGATGCTGCCGCGGAAGGCGCCATGGACCTTCTCGAAGTCCGCTTTGCGCGCTACGGTGCGAAACCGGACCTGCGTGTCGGGCAGGTTCAAATAGAGGATCCGCCATCATGAATTCCTGGCCGGCGGCCGTGTAGGAAACGACGCGTTGAGCGACTCCCGCGTAAGGTGGTCGGCCGGGAGCAATTCGCCTTGTCGACGAATTGATGCTATTTCTCTTGCTGTCATGAAGAGCGTGTTGGTCACGTTGCTGCTGATGGTTGCCACTGCTGCGCAACCCCTGCTGGCAATACCGGCTGCATGTCAGATGTCGGGCAAGTGTCCTGCCATGACGTGTTCTGGATGCTGCGCGGAAAATCCCTGCTGCGCGCCGTCCGAACGACAGGAGTCATCTCCACTCGCCGCGATCCTAAAATCGACTGGCGAATTCGTGCCGGCGGTCACGGTTCAGCCTCTCGCAGTGCCGTTGCCAATCGTGCGGGAGATTCAATACTCAAAGTTTGCGCGATTTCTCGCTGATGCACACGCGCCTCCGCCTCTGGCGCTGAACTGCATCCAACTCATCTGATTCGGGAGCGCTGACAGGCGCAGTGTGCCCATTTCCGGGCACTCCACTTCGGACACGCGTGTCCGTGAACCCCGAATCTTATGAAATTACGCTACCTATTTTTCTGCACATTTTTGTTAACGCAGCCCGCGCGAGCGGGCGACGATACCAACGCCGGCGATGACGTACGCCGCGGTACGACGCTGACGCTTGAGGAAGCGACCCGTGCTGCGCTCGCGAACAATCCCGCGATAAAAGCCTCCCGCGCCAAGTGGGAGATGATGAAGGCGCGAATCCCGCAAGCCGCGGCTTGGGATGATCCGATGGCCGGAGTCGATTTCGAGCGTTCCGGCACAACACAGTTCGGCACCTACACGGACGCGGAGTGGATGGTGTCGCAGAAGATCCCGCTCGCCGGGAAGAATCGCAGCCGGGCACGAGCAGCGAGCGCGGAAGCGCTCGCTACGTTCGAGGACCTGCGTCGCCAGGAGTTGGACGTGGTGGCAAAAATTCGTGCCGCTTACTTTCGGCTCATCGAAGCCGGCGCGCAGCTCGAGGTGAACCGGCGGAACGAGACGCTCGTCTCGCAATTCCTGGAGATTAGCCGTTCGAAGTACTCCGTCGGCACGCAGACACAGGCCAGCGTTCTGACCGCCGAGACAGATTTGGTCCGCATTGAGGAGGATCGCCGCGATCTCACCCGCGATCTCTCCAACGCGCAATCGCGGTTGAACGTGCTGATGAATCGCCCCGCGCGAACACCGGTCGGCGCTCCGCTCGATGTGTCGGTGGGCGATGCGAGGTTCGACGCGCGGCAACTGGAGGCGCTTGCGTTGCAGAATCGGCCCGAGCTCCAGCGCGGTGAGAACCGCGTTGCGGTGGAACAACAGCGGCTCGCATTGGCGAAGCGCGATTGGATTCCTGAACCGCAAGTACGGGTGGAGGCGCGGCATTTCAAAGCCGGCAACGACACCTTTCGGGAATACGACACGGGCATTTTCTTCAACGTGCCGCTCGGAAACTGGCGGAAGTATTCCGCACAGCAGCGCGAGGCGCGCAGCAGCATGGAAATGGCCACGCAGGAGCTGCAGAACGCGCGCGCTGAAACGGCGGGACTGGTGCGCGACGCGCTCAAGAAGGTGGAAACCTTCCATCACCACGTTGCGCTGTTCCGCGATCGTTTACTACCGCTGGCTGGTCAATCGGTGGAAGCGAGTCGCGCAGGCTACGAAACCGACAAAACGAGCTTCCTTGAGTTGATCACTGCACAGCGGACGCTGCGCGATAGCGAGGCAACGTATCACCGGCACCTTGCCGATTTCCGCATCGCGCTCGCCGAACTTGAGGCGGTGGTGGGCGTTGATCTGCACATCTTCCCTCCGGCCGGCCTCACGACAACAAGCGCGCCACCCAAATGAACAACCCACTCTTTCACCGATCCCGGCTGGTAGGGACAGCGCGCTGCGCTGTCCGAAGCGCGTGGTCAGGTCTTCTGCGTTCTCGAACGCGAAACTACTTCAACATCGCTCGGACGCCGCAGCGCGGCGTCCCTACCGAGAGCATCGAAATGAACACATCACAAAGATTCCTCGTCGCGTTCGTTTCCTTGCTGCTGCTGGTTTTCGCGAGCGGCTGCGGGAAACCGGGCGCGCCAAAGGCCGACAGCAATGTAAATTATTACACCTGCACGATGCACCCATCGGTGCACGCGAACGAGCCGGGCAAATGCCCGATCTGCGGCATGGAACTCGTGCCGGTGATGAAGCGGGATGCTGCGCAATCGCAGCAAGGCGACGACATGGCGGGAATGCCGGGCATGCAGAACGCGCCCACGTCGAAAGGCGCCGGTGCGGCCGGCGAATCGCACGAGTTCAGCGTGCCGGTCGAACGTCAGCAGCAAATCGGCGTGACGTATGCCACGGCGGACCGGCGGCCGTTGCAACATACCATCCGTGCCGTTGGAATGGTGGAACCGGACTCCACGCGGCGGTGGAGCTTCGTCGCGCGGGTCGCCGGCTACATCGAAAAGCTGTTTGTCACATCGCCAGGCGAGATCGTGGAGAAGAACGCACCGTTGCTCTCCATTTACAGTCCGGATCTCCTCACCACCGAGCGCGAGCTCGTCTCGCTCTTCAAGATGCGCGATTCAGCGCGAGGGCGTGAAGCGATGGAAACAGCGCAACGCCTGATCGACGCAGCCAAGTCGCGGCTCGAGCAGTGGAACGTAACCGAAGAACAGATTGCCGAACTCGAAATAAGCCGGCGGCCTTCCGAGTTTCTCATCCTGCAATCGCCATTTCGGGGGATCGTCGAGCAGGTTGCGGCGCAGCAGGGCGCTAGCGTGAAGCCGGGCGATCGGCTCGTGGATGTTGCCGATCTCTCGCTCGTCTGGGTGTGGGCGGAATTTTACGAGAACGAACTCCGCATGCTGCAGCAAGGACAGAAGCTCGCGCTGACGACCGCTTCATATCCGGGAGAGATGTTCGAGGGCACCATCGCGGTCATCAATCCGTTCATCGATCCGACGAAGCGCACCGCCAAGGTGCGGATCGAGATCGGGAATCCTGATTTTAAGCTTCGCCCGGGAATGTTCATGAACGCGGAGCTTCAAATGGCCATGGGTGAGGGCCTGACCATTCCCGTCAGCGCGGTGATGCCCACCGGAACGCGCAACGTCGTGTTTGTTGATAAAGGCGAAGGCCGGCTGGACCCGCGAATCATCGACCTCGGCGCCAAGTACGGGGACCGCTATGAAGTTCGCGAAGGATTACATGAAGGCGAGCGGGTGGTCGCGAGTGCAAACTTCCTGATCGATGCCGAAGCCAAGGTGCAGGGCGCACTGCAGGCGTTCGAGAGCCCTACGCCCGCAGAGCCGGAGGCGAAGCAATGATCGAGCGCCTCATTAGCTGGAGCGCGAGAAACAGTTTCCTCGTCATCGTATTCACGCTCTTTGCGATCGCAGCCGGCGTTTACAGCCTCAAGCAGACGCCGCTCGATGCCATCCCCGACCTGAGCGACGTCCAGGTCATCGTCTACACCGACTGGGAGGGGCGCTCCCCCGACCTGATCGAGGATCAGATCACATATCCGATCACAGCTCGTTTCATCGCGGCACCGAAAGTGAAGTTCGTCCGCGGCGAATCGATGTTCGGCAAATCATTCGTCTACGTCATCTTCGAAGACGGCACGGACATCTATTGGGCGCGCTCGCGCGTGATCGAATATCTGAGCGCTGTTCGTGGTTCGCTTCCTGAAGGAGTCAATCCGGTGATCGGTCCCGACGCGACCGGTGTCGGCTGGGTCTACGAGTACGCGCTGGTTGACGACAGCGGAAAACAGAACCTCGCCGATCTTCGTTCCTTCCAGGATTGGAATCTGCGTTACGCCCTGGAGTCCGTGAAAGGAGTTGCCGAAGTCGCGGCCGTGGGCGGGTTCGTCAAGCAATACCAGGTCGACCTCGATCCGAATGCGCTCGCTGCTTACAACCTTCCGCTGAGCGAGATCGTCGCGCGGATCAAGGCGAGCAACGGCGATGTGGGCGGCAAGGTCTTCGAAGTCGCAACGACCGAGTACTACGTGCGCGGTCGCGGCTACATCAAAAGCGTCGCCGACATTGAAAACATCGTCCTCAAGGTCGACAGCGGAACCCCCGTTTACGTGAAGAACGTCGGCCGCGTTCATCTCGGCGGCGACATCCGGCGCGGTGTGGCGGAGCTGAATGGCCAGGGGGAAGTGGTCGGCGGCATCGTGGTGATGCGCTACGGCGAGAACGCCCTCGAAGTCATCGACGGGGTGAAGAAGAAGCTCACCGAGATCAAGCCATCGCTGCCAGAAGGCGTGCGCATCGTTCCGACCTATGACCGGAGCGACTTGATCAAGCGCGCGATCGCCACGCTCCGCGAGAAGCTCATCGAGGAGAGCATCGTCGTCGCGCTCGTTTGCATTCTGTTCCTCTGGCACGTGCGCTCCGCGCTGGTCGCCATCATCACGCTGCCGATCGCGATTATCCTGTCGTTCATCCCGATGCTGCATCTCGGGGTCACGAGCAACATCATGTCGTTAGGCGGTATCGCGATCGCCATCGGCGCGATGGTCGATGCAGCGATCATCATGGTCGAAAATGCGCATAAGGCGCTGGAGGAAAACCGGAAAGCGGAAACCGGAAACCGGAAAGAAAGAGCCGAGATCATTATCGCAGCGGCGAAGACGGTCGGGCGGCCGCTCTTTTTCTCGCTGCTCGTCATCACCGTCAGCTTCATTCCGGTATTCTCGCTCACGGCCCAGGAGGGCCGCCTCTTCAAGCCGCTCGCCTACACAAAAACGTTCTCGATGTTCTTCGCCGCGCTCCTCGGCGTCACGCTCGTGCCCGTGCTGATGACGATGCTCATCCGCGGCAAGATCACACCCGAGTTCAAGAATCCGGTGAATCGGTTCCTGATCTGGATTTACGAGCCGTGCGTGAACTTCGTCCTGCGGTTCCGCTGGCCGACGATCGCAGCGGCAGTCGTTCTGCTGCTCGTGACACTCATTCCGTTCAGCCGCCTCGGGAGCGAATTCATGCCGCCGCTAAACGAGGGCACCGTCCTCTACATGCCGACAGCGGTTCCCGGCATGTCGATCAACGAAGCGACCAGGATCCTCCAGATACAGGATCGGCAACTGCGGCAGATCCCGGAAGTCGAAACCGTTTTCGGCAAAGCCGGTCAGGCCGACACCCCGACTGACCCTGCCCCGCTCTCGATGTTTGAAACGGTCGTGACGCTAAAACCGCCGGCGCAATGGAGGCCCGGGATGACGTGGGAAAAAATTCTCGCG
>JBHENE010000197.1:0-5192 GCA_046262215.1 Chthoniobacterales bacterium
GCTGTATGCATTCTGTCCGTAATCGCGCGAGTAACCGGTCTGGCTGGATAAGACTTCGCCGTTTGGGTGTTTTCCGCGCCAGGCGCGCCACGTCTGCTGATCTGCGGCGAGCAATCGCAGCTCGGTGCCTGCGCGTGAGCCGCTGATCGCTTTCATCGCGAGCTGCGACCAGAGTGATTCAGTCTCGCGATCGTACATGAGCACGTCGCTTTGGTAGAGCAGCCCAGAGACGCCGAAGGTATGTGTGCGGCCGTTGATTTTACGATCGAACACCATCGCGGTGCCGCAGAGCGGGCAATAGGTGACGGCGATCGGTCGCGTTCCGATCACGTCATTGACGATCTCGTGCCAGACGAGAATGCGCAGCGGATAAGCGCGTGTTGTTCCTTCCAGCTGAACACTGACGACCAGATCGTCCTCGTGCAGGTAGTCCGCCGCACCAGGTATAATGAACCGGGGTTGATCTATTGACGGAATACCGTCGCGCGGAGGACCACCCGCAAGAATCTCGTTGCGCGGGACGGTTGCATTGGAGATGTCGAATCCATTGTGGCTGATCGCGCGACTCGGCGATGCCACGCTGACCAAGCCGAAGATCAGCAGCAGCGACACGGTTGACCGGCGGGACGCATTAACCCTCACGATTGTGAGAGGGCACCACAGGGAGACTTATTCCGCCTGTGTTAGCCGTTCGGCGGAAACGCCGCACCCGCCATCAGCGCATGCCGGCGATAATGTCGTTTAGCTGCGCGTAGCCTCCTTGTGCGAGCCGTTGTGCAGCCAGGCTCACGTAGGCTCTCGGCGCATCAATACCGAGTCCATCGACCAGCCGGTTCATCAGATTGAACAGTGCGCAGACTGAAACCGCATCGTGCAGCGCGCGATCGTCCCACCCGGCGTTGAAAACCGCGTCCGCATCCGCCTGGATGATCTTCCATGGCGTGAGCGTTAGTTTCTGCACAAATGTGAGTACTGGGCGCATTCGCTCGTCGACGCGCGCCGTGTCGCTGTTGACCAGCAAATCATTCAGAAGATCGGGATCGACACCGAGGGCGACCGCTGTTTCGCTGTGGACACCGTGGCAGTACTTACACGCGTTCAGACCAGAGACATAGGCTGCGATTAGTTCGCGTTCTCCGACGCTAAACGGCGACTCACCGCGCAGGAGCGCCTCGTGATACTCGATAAGTGGGCGCGCGAGTTCTGGAAAGGCCTGGAATACCCGCAGTAATCCCGCGTCCGGCGACAAAGACCTAAGAAACGACATGGCCGCCGCTGGGTGGTCTAGAGACGCCAGCGCGTGTCGAGATCGCGCAGGTAATAGAGCGCGAAGCATGCGGCGAGCATTGGCCACGCGGCGAAGAAGAGCAGATTATTTTGATCGAACGGGGCAACGTATTGACGATACGAGGAGAGGGTCGACACGCCGTGCAGCAGGAGCACCGCGCCATACGTAAAGCGCCGCGCAATGCCGAGCACGAAAGCGAGAATCAGAATCAGCTCGGCGATTCCTACCGCGTACATCGCCGGCAGGCCGAGACCGGGCAGGCCGTAGAAGTGCTGGTAAACGCCCGCGGCGTGATCGGGGCGGACGAACTTGTCGATTGTCCACATCAACATTACGAGGAAGACGCTGAGCCGGAGGAGAAAGAGCGCGAGCGCGACGCGATATGAGGTGTTGTTTGGAGTCATATCTTTGTTGCCGCGCGTGGGCGGCCGTTTTCGGCCTGCGCGGTCGCCGGCAAAACCTGGCGGAGTTCGCGCTCCGATGCTTTGGTCGCAAGCATGCACGCCTGCCCGTTCTCCGTCCAAGTGGCGGTTATCCAGCTGCCGTGTTGCACAACGCGTGGCTGCTGCGGAGGCGCATGAGTTCGGGCCGACGCGTTAGTCACAACTAGATGTATCAACTCACCGGAGTGCAGCCTGAAGCAAATGATAGAGACTGACCTGCCCTCAAACGAGACCGTCTTGCAGCCTAACGCCGGAAGAGCTTGCAAACCTGCGGGAAGCGCAGCGGGCGCAGGCGCATGGCGCGCTTGAAGCCACTGTTGCAGGACGCGGCCATCGCTCGACTCGTGATCGAATTGTGATCCCCCCGCGGCGATCGTCTCGACGACTGCGAGCGTTTGTTTCTGCCAAGACTCGATCTGCGAACCGCGGTTCATCCACATACCGGCGACCGCTGCGAGCAGCACAACAACAGCCGCGAGGGCCAAAGCCGCGGGCCGTCTCCACCGCGGCCGTTGCTGGCTGATTCTGGCGCCGGCCAGGATGTTCGCGCGCAGGTCCGGAGGAATCGTCGACGCACTGAGCGCCTGCGAAATCGCGACGTCGAACGCGCGTTGTTCCGCGAACCACTCCGCCAGCTCGGGATCGCGGCTCACCTGCTCGAGCACCTCAGCAAATTTGGCATCCGCGGCATCTTCACCGCCAGGGCGATACGCACTGAGAATGAATTTCGCCTCCTGATTGTTCATTCTTGCCTCCGCGTCTGAGAACTCGCCGGCATTTCGACAATACGGCTGGCGGCATCGCTTTGCTGGCCCGAGAGAAGCTGGCGCAACTGTGCTTTGCCGCGTGACAGGCGCGACATGACTGTGCCAATCGGCACATCCAGGATGTCGGCGATTTCTGTGTAGGAGAGCTCTTGCAGGTAAAACAAGGTCAACGGCGCACGGTAGTTTTCGTCCAGGCTGCGCAAGGCGTGCAGCGCCGCTGCGCCATCGATCTTGTCCGCCAGCACGGGGACGACAGCCGGCTGCTCCGGCGCTTCATCCAAGCCGATCTTGGGAAAGCGCGTCTCATGTCGGCGTCCGCCGAGAAACTCGCGGTACATGGTGGTGAAAAGCCACGCTTTCGCCTTGGCCGGTTCGCGCAGCTCATGGCCCTTCTCCGCCCAGATATAGAATGTCTGCTGGGTGAGATCGCCGGCATCCATTTCATTTCTCGCCAAGCTGAAGGCAAATCGATAAAGCGCCGCGTAATGCGCAGCCACGAGCTGCTCGAAATCGAGTCTCGTCACAGCCGTTTGAGTCGCGAAAGCAGCCATTTATTCCGCCGCCATGATCCGGGGAGTCGCCGGATGGTCAACGTGGAATAAAGCCGTTCTCCAAATCCTCTGACCCTTTTGTGGAGCAAAGCCCATGAGAACTGAATCCGTAGTAAAGGAACGCTATGCGGCCAGCGCGCTCTCACGTGAAACGCAGCTTTGCTGTCCGGTCGAGTACGAGGCCAAGTATCTGGCGGCGATTCCCGCCGAGGTGATCGAGCGCGACTACGGCTGCGGGAACCCGAGCAGGTATTTGCGCGAAGGCGAGACGGTGCTCGATCTCGGCAGCGGCACCGGCAAGATCTGTTTCATCGCGGCGCAGGTGGTGGGGGCGACCGGCAGGGTCATCGGCGTGGATATGACGGATGAGATGCTGGAGGTGGCGCAGCGCAACGCGCCCCTCGTGGCGGAGCGAGTCGGTTACGCGAATGTCGAGTTTCGCAAAGGCCGAATTCAGGACCTCGCGCTGGATCTTGAAAAGCTCGATGACGAGCTGAAGGCCCGCCCGATAACCGATGCGGCATCGTTCCTCCGCGCGGATGAGATTGCCCAGGAGCTTCGAATCAAACACCCGCTCGTCGCAAGCGACTCGGTCGACGTCGTGGTGTCGAATTGCGTGCTCAACCTGGTCGAGGCGAACTCAAAGCGAGAGCTCTTTGACGAAATTTACCGCGTCTTAAAGATCGGCGGCCGCGCCGTCATCGCCGATATCGTCAGCGATGAAGAGGTGCCCGAGCACCTGCAAAATGATCCTGACCTCTGGAGCGGCTGCATCTCGGGCGCGCTGACCGAGGAAGGCTTCCTCGAGGCGTTCAGCGATGGCGGTTTCTACGGCATCCAGATTCTGAAGCGCGAGGAGCAACCGTGGCAGACGGTCGAAGGCGTCGAGTTCCGCTCCGTCACAATCGAGGCGTTCAAAGGCAAGCAGGGCCCCTGCAACGAGCGCAATCAGGCGGTCATCTACAAGGGACCCTTCCGCGAAGTCCTCGACGACGACAATCACCGGATGGAGCGCGGCAAGCGCTATGCCGTCTGCAACAAGACTTACAACATCTACCGCAAGGCGCCTTACGCCGATTCGTTCGAGTTCATCGAGCCGCTCACGCCAGTGCCGCTCGAGGAGGCGAAGCCGTTCGATTGCTCGCGCACCGCTCTCCGCCACCCGCGCGAAACCAAGGGCATGGACTACAACGCGACGATTGAAGCGTCCCAGTGCTGCGATGGCGGCAGCAGCTGCTGATGATCTTCCTTTTCCTCTTCGCTGCGACGTGCTTCCTCGCGTACGCGAACGGGGCGAACGACAACTTCAAAGGTGTCGCGTCGCTCTTCGGCTGCCGTGTGGCGAATTACCGCTTCGCGATTTGGTGGGCGACAGCGACAACATTCGCGGGCTCAGTCGCGTCCATCTTTCTCGCCCAGGCATTGCTGAAGAAATTCAGATGAACCGTTTCTCCGCCAAACTGGCCGAGCATTCGCTCCCGCTGCGCCGTACGCGCGCGCAGGTGCTGCAGGTGAATGTCGGCAAGCTCTGCAATCTGACGTGCGTTCATTGCCATGTTAATGCCGGGCCGAACCGCAAGGAAATCATGACGCGCGAAACGATCGATCGCGTCATTGACTGGCTCGCCAAGACCGATATTCCCACTGTCGATCTCACCGGTGGCGCGCCGGAGATGATCCCGGATTTTCGGTATTTCGTTGAGCGGCTCAAAGCCCTCACTCCGCCGCGGCACATCATCGATCGCTGCAATCTGACGATTCTGCTCGAGGCTGGATATCAAGATTACGCGCAGTTTCTTGCCGACAATCAGATCGAAGTAATCGCATCGATGCCGTGCTACTCGCCGGAGAACGTAAACGCGCAACGCGGCGAAGGTGTTTTCGATGCCAGCATCAAAGCGCTGCGATTGCTGAACTCGTTGGGCTACGGTATCAATTCCGAGCTGCCGTTGCACCTGGTCTACAATCCGAACGGCGCCTTCCTGCCGGGGCCACAGGCGGGGCTCGAAGCCGATTACAAGCGCGAGCTAAAGGAACATTTCGGCATCGTGTTCAACAGCCTCTACACGATCACTAATCTGCCGGTCGCGCGCTTCGCCTCCTGGTTGAAAAACAACCATAAGCTCGACGCGTACATGCAACT
>JBHENE010000198.1:0-11193 GCA_046262215.1 Chthoniobacterales bacterium
GTCTTGAAATACACGCCACATCTCACCTTCCACCTCGACGATTCGATCGAGCGCGGCGATCGCGTGTTCAAGATCCTTCGCGAAATTGAGCCAGCACTCGACACCGAAGAGCACGACGAAGACGCGGACCAAGGATGAGCAACGCGTCCTTCGCGGAGATCGCTGCTGCGTTGCGCGCGAGCAAAAATGTGGTCGTGATAAGCCACGTGCGCCCGGATGGTGATGCGTTCGGCAGCCAGCTCGGGATGGCGCTCTCCTTGCGGAAGCTTGGCAAGCACGTCACCGCCTGGAACGAAGACGGGCTTCTTGAGAAATACAGCTTCCTTCCCGGGAGCGACATCATCACGAAGCCGCCTGCCGAAGCGCAGCACTTCGACCTCGCGATCGCGCTCGACACAGCCGTGCAGAGCCGGCTCGGCACGCCCGCCGAAGCAGTGCGCGCGGACAAATGGATCAACATCGATCATCACCCGACGAATCCGCGCTATGGCGATCTCGTCTATATCGATCCGGCCGCTCCCGCCACCGGGCAAATCCTGTTCGAGCTTCTCGCGGGCGAAGGATTACCCATCGAACGCGACATCGCAGAGAACCTCTTCGTCGCCATTTCCACTGATACCGGTTCGTTCCAATATCCGAGCACCACTGCACGCACGTTCGAAATCGGCGCCGAGCTTCTGAAGCACGGCGTCGACGTCGGACGCGTGAGCCAACTGCTCTACGAAAGCTATCCACGTCGTCGGGTCGAGCTGCTGCGCGATCTTCTCGGTACGATGGAAATCGAAGGCGGCGGCAAAGTCGCGACGTTTTCTCTTAGCCTCGAAGTGACGGGCCGGCTCGGTGTTGAACCTGAGGACAACGAGGGACTGATCGATCATCTGCGAGCCATCGAAGGTGTGGTCGTTGCAGTTTTTTTCGAGGAGCTGCTAGAGCAAAAGGTGCGTGTCAGTATGCGGTCAAAGAGCGAGACAGCGGATGTCGCCGCGATCTGCCAGCAGTTTGGCGGCGGCGGACATAAACTAGCCGCGGGCGCGCGTGTCCGCGGCACGCTCGTGGAAGTCAAGTCACGCGTGATGAAAGCAATTCGCGATGTCGTTAACTGCAACTCCTGACGGCGTCCTGCTCGTCGATAAAGCCGCGGGCATGACGTCGCACGACGTCGTGGCACTCGTTAGGCGGCGGCTTCAGATCAAGAAGGTCGGCCATTGCGGAACCCTCGATCCGATCGCGACTGGCCTGCTCCTGCTAACCCTCGGGCGCGGCACGAAAATCCAGGATCTCCTGATGAGCGAGGATAAAGAATACGCCGGCACGCTTACGCTCGGCGCCACGACCGACACGCAGGATCGCGCCGGTAAAATCGTCGACGAGAAGCCGGTGCCGCCGCTCACAGAAGAAAGCGTGCGAGCTGCGTTCGAGAAATACCGCGGCGATTTCTACCAGATGCCGCCAATGGTTTCTGCGATCAAGCAAGGCGGTGTGCCGCTTTACAAACTCGCGCGGCAGGGGAAAACCGTCGAACGCGAGCCGCGCCTGGTGCACGTCTACGGCTATACCATTCACCGGATCGAAGCGCCCGAGATCGACTTCACGGTCGCGTGCAGCAAAGGATTCTACGTGCGGACTTACGCGCACGACATTGGCGAGACGCTAGGTTGCGGCGCTCACTTGAAAGACCTGCGGAGAACGCGCTCCGGCCGCTTCATCGTCGATGGCGCGGTGACTGTAGATGAGCTGCAAAATTCCGATCCCGTCGATGTGCTTGGCCGTATTCTGACTTTGCCGGAAGTTTCGCGGATGCGCGGAGCTTAACGAACACTGGCTCGCATGCAGGTCTTGCGGTCGATCCCGGAACTCAGCGCGCTGCCGGGACCGATCTTTGTCGCAATCGGCGTCTTCGACGGCGTCCATCTGGGCCATCAGGCCGTCATTTCCACTTCGGCCGGCCACGCGAAAGAGGCAGGCGGCACTCCCGTGGTAGTAACATTTGATCCGCCCCCCGCGCGGGTGTTGCGGCCCGAGAAAGCGCCCCGCCTGCTCACCGCCACGCAGCACAAGATTGCGCTGATTCGCGAGCTCGGCGTCGAGCACCTGCTCGTCGTGAAGTTCGACCGCGAATTCGCGGCAACGCCGCCAGAGGAATTTGTCCGTCAGCTTGTTTCCCACTCAAAGCCGCTGCGCGAAATTTGCGTCGGGCACGAGTGGTCGTTCGGACAGCATCGCGCCGGCAATCTGACGCTGCTGCAGAAGCTCGGCGGCGAGAACGGGTTCAACGTTGTCGGCATCAAACCGGTCGCCGTGAATGGCAGCGTCGTGAGTAGCACGTCGATTCGTCGCGCTGTTGAAGCGGGCGAACTTGCGAAAGCGGCGGAGATGTTGGGGCGCGAATACACAATCCTCGGGACGGTGAAACAAGGCGCGCAGCTCGGCCGGAAGCTCGGGTTCCCGACAGCCAACCTGAGTGCACACAGCGAGCAATTCCCGCCGAACGGTGTCTATGCGGCGGAAGCGAAGCTGCACGGTGAGATGCTTCGCGGCATCGTGAATCTCGGGTTTCGCCCCACCGTCAGCGGCGCGGAACCTGAGCGGCTCCTCGAGCTCCACCTGTTCGACCTCGCTCGCGATATTTACGGCGACGATGTCGAAGTGGGCTTCACGCGCTACCTGCGGCCCGAGCAAAAGTTCGCCAGCCTCGATGAGCTCGCGGCACAGATTGCTCGAGACGTCGAGCAGGCGCGAAACCTCGACTCTTAAGAGCGCAGCTCGCGCGACTTCGAGAGCGCTGCCGCCGCACCAGCGACCATCACCAGCAGCGCGGAAACGCCCGCCAAAGCGCAGACGGTCCCGAGAGGCATAGCGACGAGAAATGCCGCAGTCTCACCAAGGAACGCACCACCGCCCGAGAGCACATACGCTATCGCGCACGCGACCACGGTCGCGCAGAGGAGAATCGCGGTCCGCAGTGAACGCGATTGACGCCGCGCCGGCAACTGCTGCACGACGCGCGCAGTGAAGCCATCGTCGTCGATGTACGGCGACTCCTCACGCAAACGCGCGTCCAGCCAATCGTCCTGGAGTTGTTCGTCCATCGCTTAATTAGTAGACCACGCGGCGAGCGTTTTCTTCAATTTCTCACGTCCTCGAAGCACATTCGTTTTAACCGTGCCCAATGGGATGTCGAGCACGCGGGATGCCTCATCGTGCGATAGACCGTTGTGGCAGCATAGCAAAACCGCAGTGCGCTCATGAAGTGGTAATAGCTTGAGCGCTTGCATCAGGTCCTGCCTTAGTGCGGGGTCGACGGTTTGAGGATCTTGCTCGGCTTCGAGCTGCGTCTCATCGATCCCGACAAGCTCCTTCCGCTTCCGGGCCTCTTCGCGAAAAGTGTTGTAGGCGATGCGATAGAGCCAGGTCGAAAACTTCGCTTCGCCACGGAAGCTGCGGATGTTTTTGAACGCCTTGAGAAAGGTTTCCTGCGCGAGGTCATCTGCCAGCGCGGCGTCAGTCCGCGTGAGATTCCGCAACAGTCCGCGGACAGCTGATTGATGCCGTCGCACGAGTTCCGAGAAGGCGTGGTGATCATCTTCGAGAAGAACTCGCGCGACGAGGTCGGCATCAGTCAGCGTCACTCGCGCAGGCTAGGACACGCGCGGCGTGTTGTCGGCAACGCGTTTATTCGCGTCGAGCTTCCAGACCAGAAGGTAACCCGCGCCGATCAGGAAAGGAATCACGCCGACCGCCCAAGATCCGTCGTTCCAATCGTTGACTGCACCGAGAAAGATCATGATGCCTAGACCGATCATCGTGAGTGTAATGCCGCGCCGCATATCGTTGCGCTGGCGGGCGGGCGAATTTGGCGACGCGAACAGCCCCTCGGGGACGGGCTGCCCTTTCTCCACCATCATGCGCACGGTGCGATGAAGTGAACGCTGCTTCCAATAGCTGAAGAACAAGATCAACCCGACGATCAAGACCGGTGCTCCGAAAAGGGTGCTAAAAATGATGCCGACGATCGGAATCGCCATGAGCGCGCCCTCATCGAAATCGGAGCCATTGTGTTTGCGGGCGCGGACATGGTCACCGCGATCGTCATCGCCGACGCTGATGTTTAAGCCGTGTTTGACCTTCTTCTCAATGCGGCTTTGCAGATCATTGTCATCGACGCGGGCTACCGTTGCTGTTGGAGCCGCAGCCGACGCGGGTGCACCCGGAGTGGTGGTTATAATCGTGGTGGTAGTCGTGGGCTCCGGCGTTCCAGCGGGTGGTTGCGCGAACGCGGTGAGCGCGAGAGCCGCGGAGCAGAGACACGTGATGAGAGTTGTTTTCATGATTGGTGCTTTTGTAGTGAGATGCGTTGCGCGACGGCTTTGGATTCAACAATTTTCACCGCTCGGGCGTCGGAATTAAGCCTTGCGCCACGAAAGCCGGTGGACATTATTCTCAGCCTTCGCATGAAGCTGCCGCTGGCGCCGCAGCCGGCGGAGTAGAGGAAGCGATGCGGGTGTAGCTCAGTGGTAGAGCACCTCCTTGCCAAGGAGGACGTCGCGAGTTCGAGTCTCGTCACCCGCTCCAACCTTCGCTTGCAGCGCCAGCGGAAAGCGAAGGCTGGAGCGATCCGCCGTAGGCCTAGCGGAGGCGGACGCCCGTCGTCGCTGCAAGGCTACGGCTGGCAAGCCAGCCTGAAGAGATGCACTACGTTTACCTGCTCCAGTCTGAGGTTGATGCTCGGCAGCGATATGTCGGCTCCACCAAGGATCTCAAACTGCGGCTCAAACAGCACAACGCCGGCGAATCTCCGCACACAGCGAAATCCAAGCCATGGAAGCTTCACGCCTATTTTGGATTCGTAGACGAACGGCTGGCTGCTGAATTCGAGCAGTATCTAAAGTCAGGTTCGGGCCGAGAATTCGCTCGCCGGCACTTTTGGCAACCCGCGGACGCCCGTTAGCTAATCACCCAATCCTTTGCGATCGCAACATCGGCGGCGATCAAGCCATGGCCGGCGTCTTGCACCTTTAGCTGCACATCCGCGCCGGCCTGCTGCAGGAGTGACGCAAGTGATCGCACGTTCGCGAGCGGGATAATGGGGTCATTCTCGCCGGCGCAAAGCAAGACACGTTTGCCCCCGAGGTCCGGCACGGGCGGATTCGAAAGTGTTGCCATCGCGCGGAACAAAACTGCGGAATGCAACACCTCAGGGCGCAGCAACATCATTGCCGCCGCGATGTTGGCGCCATTTGAGTAGCCGACCGCCGTCACGCGCGTCGCATCGAGCTGGTATTTTCCGGCAGACGCCGCTACGAAATCCGCCAGCTCATTCGCGCGACGGATCACGTCCTCTTCATCGAACACGCCTTCCGCGAAACGCGGAAGAAACGCGGCATGCCGTTCTCGAGCACGTTGCCGCGCGGGCTCAGTAATGCGGCCGTCGGATCGAGATCCCGACCGAGCGGGATGAGATCGGACTCGCTGCCGCCTGTCCCGTGAAGCAGCAGCAAAACGCGTTCGCTTCCAGCAGTGGCGGGGATGAATTCGTGGATAAATCCGAGATCGTGCATAGCTCTGTCTCTCGCCGATGCGGCGAAGCGCGGCTACAGATTAACGATGCGAGCGGAGCGACCAAGTTTCATTTGGCGAAAGAGAGCAAGTCGAGAGTGGCTAGCCGCCAATGAATGGGCCGTCACCGAGGCAACATCCGGCAGTTTCGCAGTAATCGAGAACCCCCGCCAAACGCGGCTCCTTCTGGAAGCTTTCTGTCCGCGGCTCGAGATCGCAGAGAAGTTACAGGCGCAGTTTGGCGGATCATCGAAGCGACTGCGGGCGGACTGGGAACAACAGGCGCTCGCCACGAGTGCGATCAAGCCCCTCCGGATCGGCAGGCGGTTGATCGTCGCGAGCGATCCCGCCGATCTCCGCGACTGTGACGCTGGCACAACTCTGATCGTCGCCGCCGGTGTTGGTTTCGGCACGGGCGGCCACGCGACGACAGCCATGTCGCTACGGATGCTTGAGCGCATCACCCGCCAGATGTCTCCCGGCTGGCGGATGTTCGATGCCGGCACGGGATCAGGAATTCTCGCGCTTGCCGGCTGCCGATTCGAAGCCAGTGAAGTCGTCGCCGTCGAGAATGATCCGCTTGCACTCGCGACGGCGAAAGCGAACGCGCGCCGGAATAAAATTCGCGGCGTGAAGTTCATCCTCGGCGATGCGACGACGGCGCAGGCCGGCACGTTCGACATCATCACGGCAAATCTCTACTCGGAGCTGCTCGCGATCGCGCTACCGCGCTGGCGCAAGAACCTAAAGGATGGCGCGCGAATCATCATCTCCGGCATCATGGGCACGCAGGAGGGAGACATCCTGCGAGTGCTCCGAGCGAACCGCTACGGGGTCGAGGAAACACGTCGGCGCGGCAAGTGGATCGCGCTGCTCTGCCGGCCGGTGGCAAGCCGGCGCTGAGGCAAAAACGAGTTGACTGCGCAGGGGGCGAAAGCAACCTTCCCCACCCCAGGCGGACCTCGATTTTCCTGCATCGACGCGGTGGATCTGTTGAGCCGCCGAAGAACCTTTATGCAGGCCGAAGAACTCTCCTACGTCATCCTCACGCCTTACTCGATGCGCAAGTCGCGCACGGGCGGCATCATCTCGCGACTGATCTCGCGCACCGGCCTTGACCTTGTTAGCGCCCGGATGTTTGCGCCGAGCCAGGAGCTCGTGAAACGCTATGCGGATACGGTCGTCACCGAGACCGATCCGCGCCACCGCGCGACGCAGGAATTGCTGCGCGAATACGTGCTGAAGAATTTCACCGGTAACGTGAATGGCCAGCGTCCGCGCGTGATGTTGCTGGTCTTCCGCGGTCCGGATGCGATCCGGAAGATCCTCGACACGGCGGGTCACATCGTGAACGAGCGGACGAGCGGCGAGACAATCCGCGACACTTTTGGCGATTACGTCACGGACGAGACCGGCGGAGTGACTTACTTCGAGCCGGCGGTCCTGACAGCGATCAACGCCGACGAAGTCCGCGAAGACCTGCAGCTCTGGGCCGAGTTCTCGGACGCCGACGGCGGGATTCTCGACAAGGTCCTCGCCTATCCCTCAGGCGCGAACGTCGAGAAGACCCTGGTGTTGATCAAACCGGATAACTTCAAGTTTCCGAACGCGCGTCCGGGCGGCGTGATCGACCTCTTCTCGCGGACTGGTCTTTCAATCGTCGGCTTCAAAGTCCATCGCATGAGCGTCGGGCAAGCGGAAGAATTCTACGGCCCGGTTTTGCCTGTCCTCGAGGAGAAGCTCGGTGCCGAAAAGGGCCGCAATGCGTGGGAGGACGTGGTCGCGTTTATGTCCGGTGGTCGTCCGAGCGACACGAGTGCCGAACAGCGGAATGCGCCCGGATCTGAGAAGTGCATCGCGATCGTCTATCAGGGCGAAGATGCCGTGCGAAAGATTCGCGAGGTCCTTGGGCCGACTGATCCGAGCAAGGCGCCTCCGGGTTCGATCCGCAAAGAATTCGGCCAATCAATCATGGTGAACGCCGCTCACGCATCGGATTCCGCGGAAAATGCGCAGCGCGAAATGGGGATCATTCGCGTCGACGAGAATAACTTCAAACCTTTGATTGAAAGCTTCTACCGCAGCCAATAGTTTCGCGGTTCGATTTTGCCAACCTCTAGCTCAAGCCTCTCTCCCATGGAAATTTCCGAACGCTCTGCCCAGTTAACTCCGTCCCTAACGCTGTCGATCGACAGCAAGGCGAAAGCGATGAAATCGGAGGGTTTAGATGTGTGCGGATTCGGCGCTGGTGAGCCCGATTTTGACACGCCGGAGCACATCAAAGAGGCAGCAATCGCGGCTCTTCAGGGCGGCTTCACAAAGTATACTCCCACCGCCGGATTACCCGAGCTTCGCCAAGCCATTGCAGACAAATTGCAAGCCGACAACGGCCTGACTTACAAGCCAAGTCAGGTAGTCGTTAGCACGGGCGCGAAGCAAGCCTGCTACAACGCGATTTTAGCGACCTGCCAAGACGGCGATGAAGTGGTCATCCCATCTCCGTATTGGGTCAGCTATCCGGAGATGGTTCGCCTGGCCGGCGCCGAGCCGGTCATCGTCCAGACGACAGAGCGTAATGGGTGGAAAATGCGCGCGGAAGACTTCGAAAAGGTGATGACGCCGCGCACGAAGATGCTGATCCTGAACAGCCCGAATAATCCAAGCGGCGCTGTGTACACGCGCGACGAGATTGCGGCCATCGTTGAAGTAGCTGCGGCCGAAGACATCTACATCCTGTCTGACGAGATCTACGAGAAGCTGGTCTATGACGACGTGCAACACACCAGCGTCGCGTCGATTTCGAAAGAAGCGTACGACCTGACGATCACGGTCAACGGCTTCAGTAAGGCATACGCGATGACCGGCTGGCGGCTCGGTTACTTGGCGGCGCCGGAAGCGATCGCGAAAGCGGTTGATTCAATCCAGAGCCATAGCACTTCTCACCCTGTGTCATTCGTGCAGCGTGCAGCCATTGCCGCGCTGAAAGGCGACCAACAGCCGCTCGCCGACATGCGCGACGAATTCGATCTCCGCCGGAACTACATGTACGACCGGATCACCAAGATCCCGAACATCACCGCGGTGAAACCACAAGGTGCGTTCTACATTCTCGTCAACATCAGCCAACTCGGCTTGAGCTCGCAAAACTTTGCAGATCGCCTGCTCAGTAAGGCGAACGTGGCAGTGATTCCAGGAGCAGCCTTTGGTGATGATCGGACCGTGCGTCTCAGCTACGCCACCAGCATCGACATAATCAAAAAAGGCATGGATCGCTTTCAGGATTTCTGCCGCACGCTGTAGTTCGTTAGGTTCGCAAATTCCGCTCGCCATATTGCGAGCCGCCATCGCTAGTTCGACAATGCTCGCCTGATGCCGATCGGACATCTCGCGCTCGTTCTGCACGCGCATCTTCCGTTCGTCCGTCATCCCGAACACGACGAGTTCTTCGAGGAAGACTGGCTCTTCGAGGCAATCACGGAATCATACATTCCGCTCCTGAACGCTCTCGAGCGACTCACGCGCGACCGGGTGCCGTGCCGACTCGCGATGAGCATCACGCCGCCGCTCTGCGCGATGCTGCAGGACGAACTGCTCCGCTCGCGTTATGTGCGCTACCTCGACCGCTCAATCAGCCTCGCCGAGCGCGAACTCGCGCGCACGCGTGACGAGCCAAACGTGCATCAACTCGCGAGGTTCTACTTCGAGCTGTTAAGCGAAACGCGCCGGCAGTTTGAAGAATGGAACCGCGATCTCCTTTCGCGTTTCCGTCACTTTCGAGACGTGGGCGCTCTCGAGATTATCGCTTCCGCAGCGACGCATGGATTGCTCCCGCTTCTAGCGCAAGACCCCGCGGCCGTCCGCGCCCAGGTGCGGATTGGCTGCGATGTGTATCGGGAGGTTTTCGCGGCGGAACCAGCGGGATTCTGGTTGCCGGAATGCGCCTATATGCCCGGCCTCGAGCATGTGCTTCAGGAGGTGAATATCCGATGGTTCGTGCTCGACGCTCATGGCCTGATGCTCGGGAATCCGCGCCCGCGACGCGCGATCTATGCGCCGTGTTTCACACCCGCTGGCCCGGCAGCGTTCGCGCGAGATCCGGAGTCAAGCCGTCAGGTCTGGAGCGCGGAGTCGGGTTATCCGGGCGATCCGGCGTATCGCGAGTTTCACCGCGATATCGGTTTTGACCTGCCGCCTGCATACATCTCACCTGAGTCGCCATCACGGTCGTCGGGGTTCACCGGGTTGAAGTATCATCGCATCACCGGCCGCGATGTTGCGAAGGAGATCTACAATCCCGCATGGGCCGAGGCAGCTGCAAATGCGCACGCGGAGCATTTCCTCGTGTCACGCCGGCAGCAAATCCAAACTGTAGGCGATGATTTCGAGCCGGTCTTGACGATGCCGTTCGACGCGGAACTTTTCGGGCACTGGTGGTTCGAAGGACCACGGTTTCTGGAGCTCTTGATCAGAAAAGTCGCGCACTTTGGTGACGAGCTGCGCCTCACAACGCCCGGCGAATACCTGCACGCGCATGCAACGCAGGAAGTCGTCGAACCCGCTGCTTCAAGTTGGGGTAAAGACGGTTATTGGGCTGTCTGGTTGCACGAGAGTAACTCGTGGATTCATCCGCACCTACATTCCGCTGCCGTCCGCATGACGGAAGCGGCGCGAAAGTATGCCACACACGAGACGACTGATTTGATCGAGCGAATGTTAAAACAACTCGCGCGCGAACTGCTCCTCGCGCAGTCAAGCGACTGGGCGTTTCTCATGCATTCCGGCACTGCGACGCAGTATGCGACCAAACGAACGAAGGAGCACATCCGCCGTTTTAATGCGCTCTGCGACCAACTCGATACTGGCGCCATTGACGAAGCTCTTCTTTCCGAATGCGAAGCGCGCGATAACCTATTCCCCGATGTCGATTGGCGTTATTATTTGTAGATTCGGCAGCTTGGTCGCACTTGTCGTGGCGACTGCTGTCGCGGGTGCACAGGAACCGTCGCCGACGGCTGCGCTCGCGACGCGCAATGTCCGCATCAGCTTCCTTCCCCCGCCTTTGGAAGGCACGATCAGCCTGGGCATCTATGACGGCAGCGGTAAGCTCGTGCGCGTTCTCCACCGCGAGTCCGACGTAGAAGAACTCGAGGTCGGCAGCGATGCGCTGATCACTCACTGGGACGGCAACGACGATGCCGGCAAGCCACTTCCGCCCGGGAAATATCATGCGCGAGGCTTCGCCGTCGGGGAGCTCGCGGTTGAGGGAATCGGCTTCTATTTCAACGACTGGATCAGCGACGAGCGGCCCGAACGCGTCGAGAAAATCTGTGCCATCGCGGCCGGAGCGGACGGCGTGATGGTCTCGGCGCGGTTGAAGTCCAGCGCCACGGAGATGTTGATCTGCGACAACAACGGAAAAATCGTGGCAACGCGTGAAGAGAGCGGGCCCTCGAGCTGCGATGACAATGCCGCGCCTATCGAAGCGGGGGCGTCAATCGCCACCGCATCGGGAAAGGACCACACGCGGTGGGCGATCGAGCGATCCGTCGATGGCGGCAGCGAAGTGAAACAGTATTCGGCGACAAAAGAACTTCTCCGCAGGCTCGCCATCCCCGCGAATGAACCGCAGCCCGGCCG
>JBHENE010000199.1:0-12215 GCA_046262215.1 Chthoniobacterales bacterium
AGATGCAGCGTAGCGTTTGCGTGCGCGAAACTCTCGAGCAGCCACCGGCCGAAGAATCCGGTGCCGCCCGTAACAAAGATGCTCTGATTGCGCAGCGCTTCCCAGACGCTGCCGTCGGTATGAGCGAGTATGTGCGCGAGATCTTCCGCCAGCGGATTCGCGCTCACAGCCGCAACGCTCATGCGCGCCGGCAGAATGCGGTAATCATCTCGACCATGTAGTCGAGCATCGCGCGAGTAAGGCCCGGATAGACGCCGACGAAGATCGCTTCGTTCATGATGCGATCGGCACCGACAAGATCGCCGATAATGCGCATGCTGGCGGGGTTATCTTTCCGTTGCTGCACGAACGCTGGCTGCCGAACGAGGTTGCCGCCGAAGAGCATGCGGTTGCCGATCTTTGCGCGATCGAGTTCCTTCGCGAGCTCGAGCCGACTGAAGGGTGCATCAGGCCGGACCAACATCATGAAGCCAAACCAGCTACAATCAGTCCGGCAGCCGCTGTCGTCCCATTGAAAGCCGTCGGGTGACCAGCCGGTCGCGTGCGTGGGAAGCGAGAACGCGAAGAACTCTTCGAGCGGCGCGAGACCGCGGCGGAGGTGCTCCCAGTTGTTCTTCCGCGCTTGGACGAACTCCGGTAACTTGTCGAGCTGCTTCAACCCGATCGCAGCCTGCGGGTCGAGCGGCTTCAGGTTGTAGCCGAGATGGCTGTAGATGTATTTGTGGTCGTATCCGTGCGGCAGTTCGCCGAGCTGCCAGCCGAAACGCTTGTTGCACGTGTTGTCCATCCCGCTCGCGCACCAGCAATCACGCCCCCAATCGCGGAAGCTCTCGACGAGCACCTTGAAGTGCATTCGGCTGACAATATTGACCGCGCCTCCTTCGCCGAGGGTGAGATGATGCGGTGGGTAGAATGATTGCGTGGAGAGATCGCCCCAGGTGCCGGTTAGTCGCGTCATGCTCTCACCTGACGAGAGCTTCCGGGTGTAGGAACAACCGAGCGCATCGCAATTGTCTTCGATCAGCGAGAGATTGCGCTCTGCGCAGAATTTCAGAACGGCATCGAGGTTGAAAGGATTGCCAAGCGTGTGCGCGAGCATCACCGCCTTCGTCTTTCCGGGTGAGTAGGCCTCTTCCAGCATTCGCGCGTCGGCGTTGCCGGTGATGGGGTCGTTGTCGATGAACACCGGGACGGCGCCGTTCTGGATGATGGGCGCGACGGTGGTCGGGAAACCAGCCGCGCACGTGATCACTTCGTCGCCAGGCCTCACTCGCTTTCCGTCGGGGAGTTTGTGGCTCGTCAGAGCACTGAAGGCGACGAGGTTCGCCGAAGAACCGGAGTTCACGAGGATCGACTTCTTCACGCCGATGAACTGTGCGAGGCGCCCCTCGAACTCTTCGCCTTCTTTCCCCAGCGTTAGCCAGAAATCGAGCATGCTCGAGACTCCAGCCTCGACTTCGTCCTCGGTGAAGACGCGCCCCGCATATGGCACGACCGTCTCACCGGGGACGAATGTGATGTCGGCGTTTTCGCGGTAGCCCGGCCGCTGCGCCGCATGCATCTGACGGGAATACTCGCGCGTCAGGCGCAGGATCTCGGCCTTCAGTTCGGTAGTGTCTTTCACAATTTCGTCCAGCCGAGGCCGAGCTCGCTGGCGCAGGACTGATAACGCGCGATGTGTCCGCGCGTCAATGCGAGCAGTTGATCCTGGCTGCCCTGGCCGAATTCGCCGGCCTGACAATACCAATGTGCCGTGTGCTCAATTGTCTCGGCGAATCCCCAGACAGGCGCCCACCCAAGAAGATGAAATGCTTTGTCCGTGGCGAGATTCAGCAGGCTGGCTTCGTGCACTGCCTTCGGATCGGAACGATCAATCCATTGGCCTGGCCAATGTTTCAGAAGCTCCTCCACCAGGGCACTGACGGTGCGATTCGATGTGAGCGCCGGCCCGAAATTGAACGCTGAGCAGAGTTGGTCCGCATCCGTTTGCCCGAGCTGCGCGCCTAACGAAAGATATCCGCTCAAAGGCTCAAGCACATGCTGCCACGGTCGCGTCGAAAGTTTGTTCCGCAGGGCGACGGGCTCGCCGCGCTCTAACGCGCGGATGCTATCCGGCACGATACGGTCGAGCGCCCAATCGCCGCCGCCGATGACATTGCCGGCACGTGCGCTGGCGATTTTCACGGGGTGCGCTTCAAAGAACGAAAGACGGTACGCCGCGATGGCGATCTCAGCGGCCGCTTTGCTGGAGCTATACGGATCGTACCCGCCTAACGGATCTTCTTCGCGATAGGCATGGAGCCATTCACGGTTTTCGTAGCACTTATCGGTCGTGACGAAGACGGCCGAACAGGGCCGCTGCCACGCGCGCAGCGCCTCGAGCACGTGCACGGTTCCCATGACGTTCGTAGCGTAGGTCTCGACGGGCTGCTCATACGACAGCCTAACGAGCGGCTGCGCAGCGAGGTGAAACACAAAATCCGGCGCCGCCGCGTCGATCGAGCGCGTGACCGCAGCAGCGTCCCGAACGTCGCCGATCTCGTGCGTGAGTTTAGAGGCGAGCCCGAGCTGCTCGAAAAGGCTCGGAGTCGTCGGCGGGGCAAGCGCGAAGCCATGGACGCGGGCGCCGAGCTCCAGCAGCCACGTGGCCAGCCAGGAGCCTTTGAATCCAGTGTGCCCTGAGAGCCAGACGCTCTTGTCGCGGTAAGCGTCCCCAAACATGCGCTTACCAGACCTTCCAGGGCGCGCGGCCGTCGTCCCAAAGACTATTCAGGAGCGTGAATTCCTGGAATGTGTCCATCGGCTGCCAAAAGCCGTCGTGTTTGTAGGCACCCATTTTACCCTTAGCTGCGATCGTGCGCAGCGGATCCTGCTCGAGCATCACCGCGGGATCAGCTTCGAGATAATCAAACAGCGCAGTGCTGCAGACCATGTAGCCGCCATTGATGTAGCCGCTCTCGGTCTGTGGCTTCTCGTTGAAACCGTGGACCCGTGAATCGTCGCCCATGCTTAGCTCACCGAACCGCCCAGGAGGGTGAACGGCAGTGAGAGTGCAGACGTTCTTCGACGCTTCGTGGAATGCGATCGACGCGGGGATATTGATATTTCCGACGCCGTCGCCATACGTCAGCAGAAAGCTAGTGTCGTCGCCGAGATACTTCCGGATGCGGAAAACGCGCTCGCCGGTGAGCGACTCAGCACCCGTATCGGCGAGCGTCACCTGCCAGTCTTCTTCGGTGTGACGGGTGTGGAATCTCGCCTGCGGTTCCTGGCCGAGAAACAACGTCGTGTCGCATGTATTCCAGAGGTAATTCCGGAAGTATTCCTTGATCATCTCACCTTTGTAGCCAAGGCAGAGCACGAACTCCTTGAAGCCGTAATGCGCGTAGGTCTTCATGATGTGCCACAGAATCGGCCGCTCGCCGATCGGCAACATCGGCTTCGGGCGAAACTCCGTCTCTTCGCGGAGCCGCGTCCCTTTACCGCCGCATAGGATGACAACTTTCATGCGTCAGAGCGCCTGCATTCGTCGGACATTCGGCCAGCGTAGCGACGTCGCCGAAAACGTAAAGGCGCATTGGCCATTCGACGGAAAGCTTGGCCGCACGTCGTCGCTGACGCTTAAGTCTGTGTGCCAATCATTAATACTCCGGAGCAGGTCGCGGCTACTGCGCATTGCATTCGGTGTCCCCCGGCACGCCTGATCAATCCGATATCGGTCCAAGTCGAAAGCAAAGTCGCCGTTGGCCAAGCAGGACGAGTCAGACAGCGTGCTGTAGGAGATATGCAATTAGAGCGTTTGAAAAGTTCCTCCACGCAGACACTCTCTCTATCTCCACGCAACCCCGTCCGAAACAATAACGCCGCCGCCCCCGTGAATGACGCGTAACGCCGTCTCTAGTTAAGCATGCTCGTGGCGCATCGATCCGGCGTGCTGACCACCTCAACCTCCTTGCGCAGCGCGTTCTGTTCGTCCAAGTCGTCGAACCACGCGACGAATTCCTGCACGAGAGTCAGGACAAGAATGTAGCAACCGGCGGTCGGTGGTGCCTGCACCGTAACAAGAAAGCGATCCGGCAGACGCGGTGGGAGCGCTCGCGGCAAAACCGTTCGCAAACCTTCGATGGGCAGTTGGAGCCCCGTCGCTCGATCAAACCATTTGTAGGAGACGTTCACAGGATAGGGCGGGGCGGCGACGAGAACTGCGCCGCCGAGATTCTCAACTACGACATCAAGACTGATCTCGCCTCCGGCTATCATCCGCTCGGGACCAGTAGATTGCAACGAGATGCGGCAGGCGTCAGGCGGCAGCCGATCGCCTGTTGCCCAAAGACGGATCGGCTCCAACCCAACTCCCTCGAAAAGCGCATACCGATCCTGCTCGTGGACGCGGACTGGATTTGTCGCGAAGCCACGCCGTAAAGCCTCGATCATCTGCGAGCGAACTAGAACGAGGTCGTAGACTTCCTGGCAGGGTAACGGCAGGCGCTCGACCACCTGCCACGTTTTACGGCAGATGACGGCGATTGCTCCTGCCCCACCGTCCGCAACCGTTTTGCGGTTCGCGCTCTCGCCGACAAAGATCCTGTCGTCGCTGACAGCAACTCCGCGCGGCCAAGGGCCGAGCGATACGCGCTTGACTACCGAGCGCCCGCCGCTGTCGATGAAAAGCAGTTCGCCTCGTTTGGAATTGCACACCAACCAGCCGTCTTCGAAAGGCCGCGGATTGTGCGGACAAGAAAGTCCCTCAATCACCGACTCGCCAGTCTCCAGATCAAAGATGCAGCCAGAATCCTTATTGTCCGCGTGGTCCCATTCCCGCGTTTTTCCGAAGCGGCCGAATGCGCTGACGAAGATTTTACCCTCGCGAAGGAGCAGATTATTCAGGTGCCACGAATCGTTTGCACCGGGCGCATGCCACGTCCGCGTCCGCTCGCCTGACGGCGAAAACCACATGATCTCGTTCGTGCCGGTGGAGACGACCACAAAGTTCGAACCGTCCCACGCGACGTCGTGCACGCCTTTAACGCCGTCGAGACGGTAATAACGCTGAACGCCGACAGTGTCATACACAAGAAGCTCGGTCAGCCGACCGCCTGTTTCCGGGCCCGAAAGCACGCGCAGGAGACGGTCGCCGGTCGTAAACAGCCCCGTGCCGCTTAGCCGGTCCAACTTTTCGAGACCCTCGCCATTGTACGCAAACAGTCCGCCGCCAGAGGGCACGCCAAAGCCCGACGCGAGCAGCACATGGTTCTGACCGTCTTGGTGAATGAACGAATGCTTCAAATGCGCCATGCCTCCCTCAACGATTGTCAGACTGGGTCGTGCGCTGAGGCTCGCACGGCATGCGGTTGTTTCGACCGATAGACGAGCATCCAAATCTTTTCAACCGAGGTTATCAAATCTCGACGGCCGACAGCGCGTAACGAGAAGTGCCGCCACGTGAGATCGCCGCCTCCTGAACAACGTGGTGCCGCAACTATTCCAGGGGCGGTACTTCGCATCCAAATCACGCTTGTCATCGAAAATGGTGCCAGTAAGCTGCCGCTCCCGATTCGGGAACCGCATGTCCCTGGCCAGCTTATTATCTGCCGAGCAGATCATTCCGGAGATGAAGGCTACCGAGCGTTGGCCCGCCATTGTCGAGTTGATCGACCTGCTCGTGAGCCTCGGGCGCATCAAACCCGAAGATCGCGAAAGCATCCTCGCGTCGCTGAAGCAGCGCGAGGAAACGATGAGCACCGGGATCGGATTCGGCATTGCGATCCCGCACGCTTCGTCGGATCGCATCACCGAAGTGGTCGCGTCCTTCGGGCGTTCGTCGCAGGGCATTGAGTTCGACGCGCTCGATAATGCGCCGGTGAAGTTCGTGGTCCTCTTCGTTGTGCCAAAGAATCAGTTCCAGACGCACCTCCGCACTCTAGCTTCCATCGCGAAATTCCTGAACGATCGCGGGACTCGCGAGATGTTGGCGAACGCCGGTTCCGCCCAGGAAATTCTCGCCATCTTTCGCGACCGCCCGCAGAAGTAGGCGCGGTTCGTGATGGAAACCTTCCAGGCGCTCCTCGCGCGAAAACTGTCCGCTGCGCTCGCCGCAGCTGAGCTGCCGAACGCCGGCGACATCACGCAAGCGACAGACAGTCGCTTCGGTGATTACCAGACGAACGCAGCGCTCGTGCTCGCGAAACAACGCGGCGAGAATCCGCGTGCGCTCGCCCAGAAGATCATCGAGAAACTCGACCTCGGCGACCTGTGCGAGCCGCCGCAGGTAGCCGGCGCCGGGTTCATCAACTTCACTTTACTGGGGAGCGCGTTGGAGCAAAAAACAACCGCGTTGCTCGCCGACGAGCGCCTCGGCGTCGCGCCAGCGGAGGCACCGAAGAGGATCGTGATCGACTTCGGTTCGCCGAATGTGGCGAAGCCGATGCACGTCGGCCACATTCGAAGCACTGTGCTTGGCGATGCCCTCGCCCGCATCGCGGAGTTCCTCGGCCATGACGTCATCCGCGATAATCACGTCGGCGATTGGGGCACGCAATTCGGCATGGTGATCTGGGGCTGGAAGAACTTGTTAGACCCCGAGTCGCTCGCTCGCGATCCGATCGCCGAGCTCGTCCGCGTCTACAAGGAAACGAACGAGCGCGGCACCGCCGATCCCGCAGTGCGCGTGCAGTGCAAAGAAGAGCTTGTGAAGCTGCAAGCTGGCGAGCCGGAGAACTACGGCATCTGGCAGGAGTGCGTCGGCCTTTCGATGGGAGAATTCGAGCGAGCATACCGCGTGCTCGGCATTCGCTACGATATCCAGCGCGGCGAGAGTTTCTACAACGAGCGACTGCCGGCAATCGTCGAGCGGCTTCTCCGTTCCAGTCTCGCTGAGATCAGCGAAGGCGCAGTCTGCGTCTTCTTCCGCGACATCCCCGATCTCGCCGACAAACCTTGCATCATTCGGAAATCGGACGGCGGCTACAATTATGCCACGACCGACATCGCGACCGTCGACTACCGACTGCGGGACCTGAAACGCGACACCGTCTGGATCGTCACCGGCGCGCCGCAGCAATTGCATTTCCGCCAGATCTTCGAGATCGCTCGCCGCGAAGGCTACACCGCCGATTTCCGCCACATCACGCACGGCAGCATCCTGGGCGAAGACCGGAAGCTGATGAAGACGCGCAGCGGCGAAAACGTCGCGCTCAAGGACGTGCTCGACGAAGCCGTCGTCCGCGCACGCAAGATCGTTGACGAGAAGAATCCTGACCTCACTGCGGAAGAGAAAACAAAAATCTCGGAGATCATTGGCATCGGTGCCGTCAAGTACGCGGACCTGTCGCAGTACCGCATGACTGATTACATCTTCTCATAGGACCGGATGCTCTCGCTCCAAGGCAACACTGCGCCGTATCTGCAGAACGCCTACGTCCGGATCCAATCGATCTTCCGCAAAGCTAGCGACGAAGGCGGCGAATCGACGAACCTCACTTTGTCCGAGCCAGCAGAGAAAACACTAGCTAAGCGCCTGTGCCAGTTCGCGGAAATTCTCCCGAGCGTGCTCAACGACTTCCGGCCGAACGTGCTTGCGACGTATTTGTTCGAACTGGCGAATAGCTTCCATGCGTTTTATGAAGCATGTCCCGTTTTGAAATCGGAAGAGTCATTGCGAAACTCGCGTCTCGGGCTTTGCCGGCTCACGGCGCGCGTCCTCCAACGCGGACTGGATCTGCTGGGAATCGCAGTGCCCGAGAAAATGTAGTTAAGCGCCCGTGAGCAAGGCCGAACACCCGCGCATTCCAAGCTCGACGTATCGGTTGCAGTTTAACCGCACGTTCACCTTCAACGACGCGCGCGCGATCGTGCCGTATCTGCACGAGCTCGGGATCAGTGATTGCTACGCGTCGCCATATTTTCAGGCACGCGCGGAGAGCCTGCACGGGTATGACATCACGGACCACAACAAGCTGAATGCGGCGGTCGGTTCGCGCGAAGAATACGACGCATTCGTGGCGGAACTCCGGTCGCACGGAATGGGTCAGGTGCTCGACTTCGTGCCGAACCACATGGGCATCGGCGAGCCGCTGAACCAATGGTGGATCGATGTGCTCGAAAACGGGCCGAGCTCGGTTTACGCGCCGTATTTCGACATCGATTGGCAACCGCTGAAATCGGACCTGCAGGACAAGGTTCTGCTGCCGGTATTAGGCGATCAATACGGCCGGGTGCTCGAGCGTGGCGAGCTGAAGGTACGGTTCGAAGGCGGGGCGTTTTATCTGAACTACTACGAGCATGAATGGCCGGTAGCGCCGGGCACTTATCGTCATATTCTGCAGATCGCGCTCGAGTTCCTCGCGCCGCATCGAGACGAAGACTTCTACAGCGAATTCCAAAGCATCATCACGGCCCTCGATTATCTGCCACGGCGAAACGAGACCGATCCCGCACGAATCGCAGAACGCGCCCGCGAGAAGGAAATCATCAAACGCAGGCTCGAACGGCGCTGTCACGAAGCGCCGGCCGTGCAGCAAGCGATCACAGATGCCGTGGCGAAGATCAACGGCACACCGGAAGATCCGCGGAGCTTCGATGCGCTGGATGAACTGCTAAACGATCAGGCGTATCGTCTCGCGTTCTGGCGTGTCGCGGCGGAAGAAATCAACTACCGGCGTTTCTTCGATATCAACGATCTCGCAGCGATCCGGATGGAGTTGCCGGAGGTCTTTGACTCTGCGCACCAGCTTGTGCTCGAGCTCGTCGGCTCGGGTGCGGTCACGGGTCTTCGCATCGACCACCCCGATGGGCTTTACCTTCCGCGCAACTATTTCGAAAAGCTGCAACAGCGCTGCGCCGAAGTGCTTGGCTCTGCGCGTCATTCCGAGCGCAGCGAAGCGCAGTCGAGGAACCCCGCGGCTGTATCGAACGTGTCGCCACGGGGTCCCTCGACGTCGCTCGGGATGAGGGCTGCGGAAGCTAGGTCGATCTACCTCGTTGTCGAAAAAATTCTCTCCGGCGCCGAGCGTTTGCCGCGCGACTGGCCGGTGCACGGCACGACCGGTTATGAGTTCGGCCGGTTGTTGGTTGAGCTTCTCGCCGACTCAAGTGCTGAGGGGGAAATGACGCGCACATTCAAGCGGTTCATCGGGCACTCGATGCACTTCGGACATCTCGTTTACGCGAAGAAGCAGCTCGTCATGCGACTCTCGCTCGCGAACGACGTGAACGTGCTCGGCAACATGCTCGATCGGCTTTCCGAGAAGAATCGCTGGTATCGCGACTTCACGCGCGAGGCGCTAACTCGGGTGGTGCGCGAGACGATCGCGTGTTTTCCGGTTTACCGCACGTACGCAACCCCGAGCGGGCCGCTGTCGGAGGAAGACCGCGCGGTGATCGAACGCGCCGTGACTGCCGCGAAGCGACGCAATCCCGCAGTCGAAGAGTCGATCTTCAACTTCCTGCGCGACATCCTGCTCTTCCGTTTTCCTGAGAATTTAGACGACGCCGATCGCGCCGAGCACGTGAACTTCGTCTTGAAATTCCAGCAATGCACCGGACCGATCATGGCGAAAGGCTTGGAAGATACCGCGTTCTATATCTACAACCGGCTCGCTGCGCTGAACGAAGTCGGAGGCGAGCCGCAGCAGTTCGGAGTGGGCATCGAAGAGTTTCACAAGGAGAACGCGCACGTGCAGCAGCATTGGCCGGCGACGATGCTGACGACGTCGACGCACGACACGAAACGGAGCGAAGATGTGCGCGCGCGAATGGTCGCGATTTCGGAGTTGCCGCAGCTCTGGCGAAGTTCGATTCAGCGTTGGCGCACCCTTAATCGGAAAGCAAAACGGAGGGTGCACGAAGCCGAAGCTCCCGATGCGAATGAGGAATATCTGCTGTATCAAACGCTGCTCGGCACCTGGCCTGTCGACAACACCGGTGCCGCGGTGCCGATGGCCACCCCCGAGTATGTCGGGCGCATCCAGGCCTACATGGCGAAGGCGTTGAACGAAGCGAAGGTCAACACCAGTTGGATCCAGGCGAACGTGCAATGGGACACCGCAATGGATGAATTCGTCGCGGCGATCCTCGAGCCGTCGCCAAAGAACCGATTCGTGCCGAGCTTCATCCCGGTAGCGGAAGAGATCGCGCGGCTCGGCGCGATCAACTCACTCGCGCAGGTCGTCCTCAAGCTGACGTCGCCCGGCGTTCCTGATATTTACCAGGGTAACGAGACGTGGGACCTCAGCCTCGTCGATCCGGATAATCGCCGCCCGGTGGACTACAATTTGCGCCGCGAAATGCTGGCTACGATCGGCACGGCTGCTCCCGATGAGATGCTTCGCGCGTGGCCAAATGGCCGAATCAAGATGTTCGTCACGCAACGTTTGTTGCGTTTCCGGCGCGAACACCCTGCGCTGTTCGGACGCGGCACTTACACGCCGCTGCTGGCGAGCGGGGCGTTCGCTGATTCATGTGTCGCCTTCGCGCGTGAGCATGACGACGAATGGCTCGTTGTACTGGTGCCACGGCTTTCGTCGCGCGTCGGTTTCCCTGCAACTGGAGACCGTTGGCGGGACACGGCGTTGAAATTGCCCGCCGGTGCGCTGAGTGGCAGAGCGACGGATCTGTTCACCGGTCGTCCATTGCAGGTCGATGGCGAATCATTAGCCGCGAGCGAAGCGATGAGTGTGTTGCCCTTCGCGGTTTATACCAACGCACATTAGCTGCGCCACCTACCGCACGATTAATGCGAGCCAGTCGAAGAATCTGCTCGCGTTCTCGAGGAGCTCAGCGCCGAAAGACAGAAACGTGATCTGCGCCGACGCGATCACGAGCATCACGCTGAGGAGCAGGAGATTCATCAGGTAGATGATGACAAGCGAGAAGAAGGTGCCGTGATCTGTTAAGTCGGTCTGGCTTTTCGGGATCATCCAGCAGGTGAACGTGAAGTGAAACGCCCACGTCACGCCGATGATCGCGAAGAGAAGTCGGCCGTAGCCGTGGACATCGGTGAAGACGCTAAACAGGCCGAACGAAGCGATCGCAATGACGCTGTAGAGCGGGAAGAAATACGGCGCTAGCGCGATCCAGAAGTTATTCCGGTCCGTGATGATGTGACCGCCATGCCGAGCGACGCGAAATTGGCAAACGCGGCCTCCCATCAGCCACACCCAGACCGCGTGCGTGAGCTCGTGTCCGAAGACGTAGACCAACAACGGCCGCGGGAGACCAAAAAATGCGATCAGCCACAGGACCGCGCCTAACGAGAAGAACCAGAACTCTTCGGCGGCCCACAGATGCTCGGAGACAGTCGCGCGGGTGAAGACGGTAAAAAACGTCTGCGTCAGCAGCGCGCACAACGGCAGCAGAAAAAGCGCGGCGACAAACTTCACCCAGCGTGTCGGCACCATCAGCGGCGCGGCCTGGCTGCGCGGCGCAGCATACGAAGCCATTTGTCCGCGGCGGCGCGGCCGGCGCGAGTTGCGCGGTCTGGTGCTGTGATTCAGTCGAGGCAAGGCGGCCGCAGAATACACATATTGCGCGAAGATTTGAAAGGCTCACGAATGGTCATCCTGAGGCCGGCGAAGCGCGCCGAAGGATCTCGCATGCGGAGTTCCGCGATGAGACGCTGTGAGCGGGACCGGACCTGTGATGTAAGTCGAACCGCGCGCGATTAGGATCACGCTAGAGCTGCGCGAGATCCCTCGACTTCGCTCGGGATGACAGGTGCGTTAACGAACGGCTAGCGCGACGCGGGGTCGCAGAAACAGAGCCGCTAAACGCGACCCATGTAATTTCCGGTCCGCGTGTCGATCTTGATCGTGTCGCCTTCGTTGATGAAGAGCGGCACGTTGACGGTCTTGCCGCTCTCGAGCACTGCCGGTTTCGTCACGTTTGAGGCGGTGTCGCCGCGCAAACCTTCCGGCGCCTCCACCACTTTCAACTGCACCGACGAGGGCAACTCTACCTGCACCGCTTTGCCTTCCGTGTAGAGCACTTCCACCTTCAAGTTCTCGACGAGATACTCCTTCGCTTCACCAAGCAGATTGTCGTTCAACGTGATCGTCTCGTAGGTCTCCGGATCCATAAAATGGTAGCCGGTGTTATCCTTGTAGGAGAACTCCAGCTCCTGCCGATGCACGTCGACGAGCTCGATTTTATCCGTCGAACCGAACCGCACGTCAGCGCTCTTCCCGGTGTTGATGTAGCGAATAATCGCCTGGACGAAC
>JBHENE010000200.1:0-15029 GCA_046262215.1 Chthoniobacterales bacterium
AGGTGCCGGATTATTTTACCGCCGCGCTCAAGAAGAACGCGGCAGCCCGAAAGACGTTCGAGAGTCTGAGCGCGAGCGGCCGACGTGAATACGTCGAATGGTTAACGGAAGCGAAACGCGAGATTACGCGCGATCAGCGACTCGCCACGTCGATCGAGTGGCTCGCCGAAGGCAAACCACGAATGTGGAAATATCAGGCGAAGAGCGCGGGACTCCGCGCCTAACCGCCGCTACTTGCCGAGCAGAATCAGGATGCCGGCCGCGAGCGCCAGGATCGGCAGGAGAATACCCACGCCGCCCAGAGTGAGGCCGGCGAGCCCGACCAGACCTACCAGGATGAGGTAGATGGCGAGCAGGATCATTCCGATGCTTTTAGGGAAGTTCATAGGGGTAGTTGGCTGCAGGACGCTCGGTTAATTCCGCACCGTTCAGCAGCGTTCGGGATCGTTCAGCCCGGCGGTCGCGATGTCGAGGCTAATCCGGCAGAATCGCGAACACCCGCGCTGGGAAACCAGAGCCGTTCTTGGGCTTCGGAAAGGTCGCGATCACTATCGCACCCGATTCCGGGACCTGATCCAGGTTCGCCAGCATCTCGATCTGGTAGTGATTTGTGCTGAGCACATACGTTTCGAGCGAATAGTCGTCCTTCGATGTGGCTATGCCCGGATCGGTGTCGGTCGTTTCGTGGCCGGTCGCGGTGACCCTGCGCTCTTCGTAGAGGAACTGCAGTGCTTCCTTGCTCCAGCCGGGGTAGTGCGCAACACCGTCGGCATCTTTGTTGTCCATTTTTTCCGCGCTCGGCCAGCGCTTCGACCAATCCGTCCGCAGCGCCACGAATGAACCGGCGGGGATCTTGCCGTGGTCGGCTTCCCACTTCTTCAGCCGTTCCATCGTCAGGGTGTAATCCGGATTTTTCGCCACCTCTTCGTGCGCATCGATCACGACCAGAGGCAGGATCATTTCCTTCAGTTCGATCTGATCAACGGTGCGTAAACCCTTGATGAAATGCGCGGGCGGATCGACGTGTGTTCCCCACTGACCGACAATCGTATGCACCTCGGCCAGGAAACCCTCGCCGCGCGAGCCTTCGCCTTTCGTGTAGCCGTAGATCCGCTCCCGTTTCTCGTCAGGGAACCCGGGCCACCGCGGAATCCCAGGCTCGAATGGGTGTGTCAGATCCACCATCCTTTTGCCGACGAGGATCTGCTGAATACGCGCGAGACTCGGCTCGTTTTCGTTTCCGGATGCAAGCGTCGCCACCGCGCCGAACGCCATGGCGAGCGCGAAGACGGTGCTAAACCGGCGCATACCTGTGTGTAAAAGATTCACCAACAAGAAGCCAACAAGTTCGAATACGCGCCAACAATATTCGTCTGCCTCCTCTGTGGGTCGCTTTGTCAGCCCAACCGGGAATAGTTATCCACAATACGGCTCTAAGGTGCACCCGCCTCGTGACCTACCGACTTCTTGGTCGGGATCGCGCGCTTACTAAGAAGAGTTAAATCTCGTTTAATAAATTATCCTAAGAGGCGTTGTGAACAACCGACCGAGAGAGACTAAACCCGTCGACTGCTCGGGATTGCGCTTGTGAGCCCCGCCGTCGAAACAGAACGCGATTACGCGTCGACTGCGACCGCGGAGGTAATCAGTCACGCCGCGCCGCCGGTGCGTGGATCTCAGCCCGTCGCTGCCAGCGAGGGCCGGGATAGTCTCTTCGAGCGGTTCGCCTGGCTCTACATCCTTTTCCGCGAGAAGCTGTTTCGTGATGACACCGAGCGGTTTGTGCGGGCGCTTTGGCCTGAAGGCGCGCCGCAGCCTCGAGAACGCCTGATCGAGCTCGGTTGTGGCCCCGGATTCTACTCCTGCGCACTGGCGGCACGGTTTCCGGAACTATCCGTCGTCGGAATCGATCGCTGCGCCAGCCAGCTCGCGTGGGCACGGAACAAAGCGCGCGATGCGGCGCTCTCGAATTGTCACTTCAAAACCGACAACGTCCTCAGCCTGTCGCATCCGGATAACAGCTTCGACGCGCTAATCGCGGCGCGGCTTTTCACGGTGTTGTCGGATCGCGAACGTGGCGTCGCCGAGATGCACCGAGTGCTGCGCTCCGGAGGCCAGTGCGTTATCGCGGAGCCGCGTTACGCCGTCTGGGCTTCGCTTCCGCTTTTCGCCATGTGGTTCATCGCCAGCGTCACCGGCATGCACGACGGCTTCCGCGAGCCAAGCCGCGCCACGGTTCTCTCGGCGCCGGCCTTTGAAGCGCTTTTCGCGGCGCAGCCTTGGGCTAGTGTCCGGATCTGGCAGGACGGGCGGTATCAATACGCGCTCTGCGAAAAGCGTTGACGCAGGGGCTGTTCAAAACCAAACAGCACGGCTCATGAATCCCGTGCACCGTGTCCTCGATCCTGCCCCTGGCGCGCAAGTTCCGGCCGGGCTCTGTGCGCTCGCAGTCATGACGAAGGTGCCGCGCCCCGGCCGTGTGAAGACGCGTCTTTCGCCGCCGCTCACTCCCGAAGAAGCAGCCGCGCTGAACGTCTGTTTTCTGCGCGATACGACCGCTGCGATCAACGCAACGGCGGCAACCGGCATCGCGCGAGGGGTAGGCGTTTACACACCGGTGGGAGAGGAAACTGCCTACGACGACATTCTCCCGAATGGTTTCGAGCTAGTGCCGCAACGAGGCGATCTTTTTGGCGAGCGTTTGATCCTTGCAGCGGAGGACCTGTTTCGCGTCGGCTTTGAAGCGGTCTGCCTGATCGACTCCGATAGCCCGACCGTGCCGCAACACGCTTACGCGACCGCGGCGCAACTGCTGCGGGAACCCGGCGAGCGCATGGTGTTCGGTCCGTCAGATGACGGCGGATATTATCTTATCGGGCTGAAAAAACTTCACCGGCGCGTCTTTGAAGAGATCGACTGGAGCACCGAACGCGTCGCCGAACAGACGCTGGCACGAGCGCAGGAAATCGGACTCGCCGTGGAGCTGTTGCCGACGTGGTACGACGTCGACGATCGCGCTACGCTGAGACGCTTGTGCGATGAACTCCTAGGCGGCGAGACATCTTCCGGCTACCACGCTCCAGCGACGCGAGAGTTCCTCGAGAGCATCATCAAAAACGAAGGTCGCACCCGGATCTGGCCGGCATAGCAGTGCAGTTGTGCGGCGGCGCGCGGGCGCTAGCATTCGTTCAGCATGACAGCTTCAAAGAACGGCAAACGCGCGCTGGTCACCGGCGGCGCGGGATTGATTGGCTCGCATATCGTCGACCTGTTGCTGCGCGAAGGCTGGACGGTTCGGATCCTCGATAACCTCGAGCCAAATACGCACAAGCTCGGCAAACCCGCCTGGGTAAATCCCGACGCCGAGTTTTTCGAAGGTGAACTGCGCGACCGCCCTACGATGACCACGGCGCTCCAGAACATTGACGTCGTTTTCCACGAGGCGGCCTACGGAGGCTACATGCCCGAGATCGCGAAATACGTGCACGTAAACAGCTTCGGTACCGCCCAGATGCTGGAGATCATTCGCGAGGACCGCATCCCAATTCGAAAAGTCGTCGTCGCCTCGTCGCAGGCCGTTTACAGCGAAGGCGCGGCGGAATGCCCGCAGCACGGCCTCGTCTTCCCCGAGGTCCGGCCCGTTCAACAACTCCGCGTCGGGGATTGGTCGGTGCACTGCCCGGTTTGCGGCGAAGTGACGAAGAGCGTTCCGACGCCGGAGAACGCGCCCGTCGGCGGCGAGACCGTCTATGGCCTAACAAAGGTCGATCAGGAGAAGCTAGTGCTGCTCTGGGGCAAGCAATACGGCATCCCGACGGTCGCGCTGCGCTACTCGTGCACGTTCGGTCCGCGCCAATCGATCTTCAATCCATACACCGGCGTGATCGCGATTTTCTGCACTCGTTTACTGAACGATCTGCCACCAGTGCTTTACGAAGACGGCGAGCAGACGCGCGACTTCTCGTTTGTCGAAGATATCGCTCGCGCGAATCTTCTCGCGGCCGAGACCGACAAGCTTGACGGCTTGCCCGTCAATGTCGGCAGCGGCAAAGGAGTCAGCATTCGCGAAGTGGCGGAGCAGATCTCCGAAGCGCTTGGCATCAAAATCGCCCCGGAAGCTAAAGGCGAATTCCGGCCCGGCGAGATGCGCCATCTCACCAGCGGCACCGACCGGATTCGTGCCGCCGGTTACACACCACAAGTCGATCTCGCGGCGGGAATCGGACGATATCTCGAGTGGATTCGCGGCCAGGCCGACGTGAAGGATTACTTCAGCGAAGCGGCCGACATCCTCCGCAGCAAAGGCATCGTCCACAGCGTCGCGAAAGGCTGATGATCGATCCGGCTGGCATTCCGGATTTCGACGAACCAATTGCGGCGCACGCGCGCAAAGATCTCCCATTGCTCCGCGCGCGTATGAGCGTCGGGGAAGCGCTTGATGAGATCCGTCGGGAAGGTGTCGGCGAGCGCGTGATCTACTTCTATGCCGTCGACGATGAACACCGGCTTGCAGGTGTTTTACCGACACGGCGACTGCTCACCGCGCCGCTCGACAGCACGCTCGAGGAGATCATGATTCGGCGCGTCGTTGCACTGCCAGCAACCGCAACGGTGCTCGATGCCTGTGAGTTTTTCGTGCTCTACAAGTTCTTCGCTTTCCCGGTGATCGACTCGGACCGGCGCGTGGTCGGCGTTGTCGACGTCAGCTTGTTCCGTCAGGAGATGCTGGAAGCCGGAGATCGCGACGAAGCGCTCGCCGCAGTTAAACCGCCGCCGGATGAATTTTTCGAAGCGCTCGGTTTCCGCTTATCGGAAATCAAAGACGCGTCGCCGCTTCGTGTGTTCCGCTACCGCTTCCCCTGGCTGCTCGCCACCGTCGGCACCGGGACGTTATGCGCGATGCTCGCGGGCGCCTTCGAAGCAACTCTTTCCGGCAGCGTTGTGATCGCATTCTTTCTCACGATGGTCCTCGGGCTGAACGAAAGCGTGAGCATGCAATCAATGACCGTCACCATCCAGGCGCTGCGCACGACAGCGCTTTCGCGGCGATGGTTCGTCGACACGTTTCGCCGTGAAGCCGCAACCGCGGCATTACTCGGCATAAGCTGCGGCTTGATCGTTAGCCTGATCGTCTGGCTGTGGCGTGGTGAGCCCATCGCGGCGATCGCGGTCGGCAGCAGTATCGCCGTGTCGCTTCTCACCGCGTGTTTGTTCGGCTTGACGATTCCGTCACTCCTCCACCGCTTGAAGCTCGATCCGAAGATCGCCGCCGGCCCAGTGACGCTCGCTTTCGCCGATTTCTTCGCGCTCCTCTTCTACTTCAGCATCGCGGCCGCTGTCCTTCGATGAACATCTCAGTCGTCATCCCTGCGTTGAACGAAGAGGAGCCGATCGGCGACGTCGTGCGCGCTTGTCTCGCCACCGGCATCCCACGCGAGGTCATCGTCGTTGATAACGGCAGCACAGATCGCACGGCCGAGCGCGCTCGCGAAGCGGGTGCACGCATCGTGGCCGCGCCGCGTGGTTACGGACGCGCGTGTGCCGCTGGCGTAGCGGCTGTTTCGCCAGATTGTGAAGTCATTGTGTTCCTGGATGGCGACGGCAGCGACTGCCCGGAGCTGATGGATCAACTCGTTAGACCGATCACGGAAGACACCCACGACTTCGTTATCGGCTCACGCACTCGCGGCGAACGCGAACCCGGCAGCATGAACGCGCAACAAGTCTTCGCCGGTCATCTCGCTGGCTGGCTCATCCGGCCGCTCTACGGAGTGAAATATACCGACATGTGTCCATTCCGCGCGATCCGCCGCGACGCACTCGCGAGACTCGCGATGAAGGAAGAGACCTACGGCTGGAACCTCGAGATGCAGATGCGCGCGGCACGTGCCGGCTTACGCATCGACGAAGTGCCGGTGAGCCATCGCTGCCGGACCGGTGGAGAATCGAAGGTTTCGGGAACGGTGCGCGGCACGTTCGTCGCGGGGACGCGCATTCTCGCGACGCTTTTCCGCGTAGCAATCGAGCGAGGTTAACGACGGGTCATCCCGAGCGAAGTCGAGGGACCCCGTCGCGATACGAGCGGTGTCGTACGTTCATCCACGGGGTCCCTCCACTGCGCTTCGCTCCGGTCGGGATGACGGGTCTTCATCGCCACTCGTGTTTTGGATATTTGCGCTGCAGTTCCTTTTTGATTTTCGGATACGCGTCACGCCAGAAGCCCTCCAGATCACTCGTGATCTGGAGCGGCCGGTTATTCGGTGCGAGCACCTGAATGACGAGTGGCACGCGTGCCCGGCCGATCGAGAGATTTCGCTCCACGCCGTATAGATCCTGAATGCGTGCTGCGACTGCCGGTGGCGCCGACGAGCTGTAGATAATCTTCGCTTTGCGACTGTTCGGCAGCGTGATCCGCTCCGGCGAGAGTTGTTCAACGAGTGCTTGTTGCTGGCCGGAGAGCCACGATTTCACGCTCGGCCAGACTGGGCGATCCTTGATCTCTTTGTAGCTCGTCGCGCCGCTACAGACCTGCTCGATCAGCATCAGCTTGTCGTCATTGCCGATCCGTGGAATCGCCAACTCGGGGAACCACCCCGCAACGCAGTTTACGCGCACGATCCATTGCTCAATCGCGTTGTCCCAGTTCTTCAATGGGCAGCTTCCGGCGAGCACTTCCTTCGCCAGCAACTCGGCGGATTGTTCGCTCGGCGCGTCCGCGGGTTCGCTGCGCAAGACGAGGTCGTGGAAATTCGTCTGGCGTTTCCCGACAACGCGCCGCTGCGATGCGTCGTAGCGCATCTCGACTGCATCGCGAAACGCCTCCGGGAACAGCTCGCGCAACCATGATTCCTCGATTCGCGTGGCGAGCGTGAGCAACACTTGCCGCTCTTTCTCGCTGCTCTCGATCTCGCGAATTTCCGATGCCACCAGCAGCGTCGCGCGATGCACCACGCTTTCGCGCGCGAGCACACCGCGGCGACCGTGCACCAACGCGCAGCGCAGCGTTCCCTGGTCGACGCGCACGGCGACCTGATCCGGAAATCCGGCGAGCACGCATCGCTGAATCGCGCCGCTTTCAGATTCGTGCTCGGAAACATCGAGACCCTCCGCGCGCGCGATATCGATGAACTGTTCCCACAGCTGGGCCGCTTCGCGAGCAGCCGCAGCGTTGACCGAGAGCTGCGCACAACGCCGCGGATCGAAGTTGTTCTTCTCCGCAAATCGGAAAGCGCGCGTCAGGATGAACAGGTCGGAATCGTCATCAGCGCCCAGTAGATCATCACGATCGTCGCGAGCTTGTTTCCCTTCGGCGCGTCTGAGCAAGCCGCGTCCTTGCGTGACCGCCGCGATCAAGGCGATCGCGCGCACGCAGCGGTGCTCTTGCGCCGCCAGCAGCATGCGCGCGTAACGCGGGTGCACTGGAAACGCGAGCATGCGGCGACCGAGTTCAGTGATGCGGCGTTCAACAGAAGACAACGCGCCGAGGTCGGTCAGCAGTTGTTCGGCTCGCGCGAGCGCCTGGGGCTCCGGTGGTTCGAGCCACCGGAACTTCGCGACGTCGTCGATGCCGCTGGCCTTGAGCGTCAGAACCACTTCCGAAAGATCGAGCCGTTTCACTTCCGGCAACTCCTGAGCGTCGCGCTCAAGATGCTCGCGTTCGGTCCAAAGCCGCAGGCAACGTCCTGGCGCAGTTCGCCCCGCGCGTCCGGCGCGTTGATCCGCCGAAGCACGGCTGATCTTCTCCACGAGCAAGGTGTTGATGCCGCGACGCGCGTCGAACCGCGCGATGCGCGCGAGCCCCGAGTCGATTACGACGCGCACGCCTTCGATCGTGAGTGACGTTTCCGCTACGTTCGTGGCGACGATCACTTTGCGCTTCTCGTAGCGGGCGAGCGCCGCGTCCTGTTCAGCCGGCGTGAGTTCACCGTAGAGCGGCAGCACCACGAATTGGTCGCTCACGCGAGACGCACGAACCGCCGAGATCGTGCGCGTGATCTCGTATTTACCCGGCATGAAAATGAGCACGTCGCCATCCGCGAAGCGGGCGAGTTCAGTCAGCTCATCCGCCGCCAAATCCCAGATCGGATAAGTGTCCGCGCGCGCCGGCTTCTGCAGATATTCGATCGCCACCGGGTGCTGGCGGCCGCTTGACGTCAGCACTTCGCAAGGGGCCAAAAACTTGTCGAGCGAAGCGGTCTCAAGCGTGGCAGACATCACTGCGATCTTGAGGTCGGGCCGCGCGCTTTCCTGCAGATGCAGAGCCCGCGCGAGCGTGATGTCGCCGTAGAGATGGCGCTCGTGAAACTCGTCGAACAAAATAGCCGACACGCCGCGCAGCTGCGGATCGCGAATCAACTGGCGCAGGAGAATACCTTCGGTGACGAAACGGATGCGCGTCTGACTTGAAACGACATTCTCGAAACGAATCTGATAGCCGACTTCGCTTCCGACGCGGCTGTTTCGCTCCGCCGCTACGCGCGTCGCGAGCATGCGCGCGGCGATGCGCCTAGGCTGGAGGATGACGACTTCACCGGCTCCGAGCAACCCATGATCGAGCAGGATTTGCGGAACCTGCGTCGATTTTCCGGAGCCGGTCGGCGCCTGCAGGATCAGCCGCGGCTGCGTGCCGAATGCGCGGACGATCTGCTCTTCCAATTCATAGATCGGCAGATCGCGTGCTCGCATCATCTGCCCGCAGGAGGCTGTGAGGGCTTGTGGATTAAGCCCAAGCCGCACGCGTCTTTGTAGAGCGGGCGGGGATCGTCCATGGAGCGCGCTTCGCCGTTCAGCAGGAACGTCTCGACCTCCCGATGAGTCGTGCGCCATTCGTCGAAAGCGCGACGGACGCCGCCCGATCCGGTGACGTCGAAGCTCTCCGCGAAACGGCTCACATCGTGCAACACGAGCAATCCGCCGCCGGCGAGAGCCGGATACCAAAGGTCGAGCTCACGCATCGTGGCGGCGTATTCGTGCGAGCTGTCTAGGATGATCAACTCCGGCGCGCCACCGAGGTAATCGCGCGCTGATTTTTCTGAAGCTGGGTCGAGCGAGTTACCTTCCGCGACGTTTACATGTCGCTGCAGGCTGGCGCGGTCCGTCCAGCTCTGCGCGATCGCACACATAGCGGGGTCGATATCGAGCGTGAACAAGCCGTGTTCCGCCTGCATCCGTCGCAGCATAAAGCCGAGCAGGAGCGTCGAATAGCCGGCATGCGTGCCTAACTGGACAATGCGCGACGCGCGATTGCCCAGCACCACGCCCTGCAGAAACGACAGCAGCGGAACGGCGGCTTCGCCGATCTGCCCGAGCCGATCCGTCTCGGCGTACCATTCACGGATGATGCGCCATTCATCGTCTGACAAATCCGCATAAATCGGCGGGACGTAATCCATTCCGTGCAGCCGGTGCCACCAATAACGCGGCGCTTCAGCGTTCGTCCACGCACGCGAACGTAGCTCACCGGATTCCATCGGCGAAGGTTACGCAGCGGCTGCACAGCCGCAAAGCGGGCGCTAAGGTGTCGGCGGAACAGCCGGCTCTTCGTCCGAATCGTTGCCCTCGTCGCCTTCGCTCACCGGCAAATCTTCCGGTGGAAGATCCTGTCCCGCGCCCGTACTCACATCGATGTCGCCGGTGTCGCGCAGCCGGCTCGCCTTGCGACGTGTGGTCGCTTTCTTCGATGCGGATTTCCGTTTCGTTGTCGCTGCTTTGGAGCGGCTCGACTTCGAATGCTTGGTTGCGCGGCTCTTTGATGATCCGCTCCGTCCGCTGTGCGTCTCGCGCGCGTCAACCGTGGTCAATGCCAAGGAAACCATCGCCACGATCGCGAGCAATAGCCGAATCATCCTCATACTAAGTAAGAATCGGGAGTCAGCGCGACTCCGGACGTGACTGCCGGGCGAGCCGACGCCGTATTTATGGCGCGAGACGGTCAGCCATCCAGCTAGCGTCGCTCTGCAGCGTGTATCGAAAACGGTCGTGCAAGCGATTTGTTCGGCCCTGCCAAAACTCGATTGTGTGCGGCTTTACGCGATAACCGCCCCACCGTTCCGGCAGCGGAACATCGCGCCCTCCGAAGCGCGTGGTGACTTCGGCGAGCTGCGCCTCGAGAAGATCGCGACTTCCGATTATCGTGCTCTGCTGCGATGCCCAGGCGCCGAGCTGGCTACCGAGTGGACGCGAGCGGAAATACTCCTCCGACTCCTCCCGCGTCGTCTTTTCTACCGACCCGAGCACGCGGATCTGACGCTCGAGTTGCGCCCAGAAAAACGTCAGGGCCACATGCGGGCTGGCGTCAAGCTGCTGTGCTTTGGCGCTTTCGTAGTTCGTGAAAAACACGAACCCGCGATCGCTGATCGCCTTTAACAGCACGATGCGCGAGTCGGGTGTGCCGTCGGCGGCAATCGTCGCGAGGTTCATGGCGTTCACGTCGCGTATCTCAGCGGCGGCTGCTTCGCCGAACCATTTCGCGAATTGCTTGATCGGATCAGCCTCGAGATCGCTGCGCCGAAGGCCGTGCGCGACGTAATCGTGACGCAAAGCAGCGATGTCGAGAGGTGCCGTCATGATGCGAACAGTAGCTCAGGCGCGCGTTAGAGCTGCGACCGAAATGGAATTGCGAGCTGCTCGGTCACGCGCTCCCAGAGCGAGCGGTTCTTGAATTCGGCGAGCGTGTATTCCCGCGATTGCGCGAGATCGGCTTCAAAGGTCTGCTCCATCTGCCGCGCGAAACCTTCGTCGTAAATCACCACGTCGATCTCCTCGTTAATCTCCGATGAACGTGGATCCAGGTTTGAAGTGCCCAGCATCGAAAAAAGGCCGTCAACAACCATCGTCTTCGCGTGAATCATGCTCGGCTGATACTCGAAGATCTTCACGCCGCCTTCGAGCAGGTGCCCGTAGGCTGTCCGGCCGGCCGACTGCGTGAGCGGTTGATCGTTATGCGGTCCGGGCAACAACAGCCGCACATCCACTCCGCGTCGGACCGCGTTCACCAGCAGGCTGACCTGATCGTCCGTCGGCGTGCAATACGGGTTCGTGATCCAGATCCGCTTCTCCGCTGCGGCGAAGCTGACCGCCTGCACCATCGGCACCGGCGCACTTGGCGAAAATGAATGCGACTCCACGATCTGCGCCTTCAGGTTCCCGGCCGGAGGATTCGCAGGGAACTGGTCCGCGCCTGTCAGCACTTCATTGAAGGTCTTGACCCAGTGACTTTGGAAAGCGGCCTGCAGCTCGTTCACAATCGGGCCCTCCAGCCGCGCGTGCGTGTCACGCCAATGCTTTTCGTCCTGGGCGTGACCGCTCCACTTATCCTCAAACGCGACGCCGCCGGTGAAGCCGACCCGGCCGTCGACGATCAGCATCCGGCGATGCGACCGACGATTAGTGCGATCCATCCGCCACGATTGCACTGGGTGATAGTAGGCGAACTTGCAGCCCGCATCCGTCATCATTCGCACATCAGAGTTATCGAGCGACCAGCCGGAGCCGATGCCATCCAGCAGCACGCGCACTTCAACGCCCGCGCGCGCGCGCTCGATCAAAGCATCACGGAATTGATGCCCGACCCCGTCTGATTTCACGATGTAGGCGGCGAAATTCACCGTCTTTTTCGCCGAGCGAATCGCGTCGAGCATGGCGGGGAAGATTTGATCGCCGTTGAGCAACAGCTCGATCTTATTACCGGCCAGCGGGATCGGATTAGCCAGCGCCAGCGCGGAACCGAAAAACTCAGGGGAATACACGCTGTAGGTGTGCGCGAGCTTGTATTCCATCGTGGACCGCCGGATGAAGAAAAGGCAGAAGACGACGACCACGCCCAGCACGGCCAGTGTGCCACCGATCCATTCGCCCAGGGTCAGCTTCCAGTGCTTCTGGCTGAGGTGGTGGGAGATACCGCGCGTATTGCTAGCCATGGGTGCCCTGTTAATCGTGCGAACGGCCGAAACTGACCGGATCGCGAGAAATCGGCTGCGGCTGGTACGATCTCCGCTCTTTGGCAACTGAGACAGCAACTCGGCACACGAGCTGCTGTCTGGTAATTATAACGATGCATCTTCTGCCTGCTTCCTTACCCCGCCGAAATCGTGGGTGTACAGAGTTGAACGTGATCTCTCGAGGTCTGTTTGACCATGTCCAACCAACACCAATGCGCGGCGCGGCCGGCTTTACGCTGACCGAAATCTTGATTACGGCCGCTGTCCTCATGCTCGTCGGTGCTACCTCCACGTATGCCCTTACCTTAATGAATCGTTATGCAGGCATCAGTCGCATTCAGGCGGCAGCGCAGAGCGCAGTCCAGAATCAAATCGACCAGATTTTGACCAAGGGACCCTATTCTCCGGCAGAAACCCCCCCGGATATCCCATCAGTCCTGACAATCGGCACAACCACAACGCCGAACGTGACGGTTTTCTTAAATCCGGACACCGGCCAGCCTTTCGTGGCGGGAAATATGACGACAACAGTAACCGTCGCCGACCCGCCATCCCTTAACGTGCTGAAGGTCTCCGTCCTTCTTAGCTACACCTACCTCAGCAAGCCATATGCAGTGACAATGGAAACGATGAGGGCGCCGGACAAATGACCACTCCAGAAAGACGCTACTCAGAAAAAGCGTTCACGCTCGTGGAGATGATGGTGGCGACCGGCCTGCTCGGCACTGTCGGAGTCGTCATGTTCGAGATCCTTAACCTCATGATGACGTTCTCCGCTCGGAATGTAGCCACCAATCTCGCCCACCAGCAGGGTCGCATCGGTATGGATCGAGTCATTCGGGATATCCACCAGTCCGTCTCTGTGCCCCAGCTCGTCGACGCTAACTTCAACCCTATCAACACGGCCGGACCCGCGGCGGGCGTGACATTTCAGATAGTCGTCAATGGTCCGTTTAACCTCGCGAACGATCCCGCTTCTAACATCATTCAAATCGACACGACAACTCCGATACTCGTCGGCCCGCCGAGTGTGGGAGATCACCTTGTAGTGCTCGGCTATAACCTGGAAGAGGACATTACCAGGATCCAGACCAGTGACAATAGTCACTGGAATTTCACCCTTACCGGGGGAAAACAGACGAAGATCCAGACTAAAGCGGGTTCGTTCATCGTCTGCTACATAACGCGGCGGGTCGCCTACCTGGTGCAAAACGGCGAGCTTCGCTACTACCCTAACCGCGTCGCGACCCCTAACTCCTATGCCGTCGTAGCGAGAAACCTAACCAGTGCAACGCCATTTAGTGTCCCCTTGAACGCGACAGCCTCGCTCGATACGCGTTATACACACGTCAACTTCATCGTATCAGACCCCACCTACAGCAATCGCGGATACGCCAATACAAAATATGAGATTGTAGACGCACACATCCCGTACCGCTGCCAGCTCACGCGATTCCAATGAAAACATCAACAACACGTGAGGCGGGTAGCACCCTGCCAGCGGCTCTCTTAATTATCTTCGTTGCGTGTGTTATTGTCGGAATAGCAACAGCGATGACCAACAACATCGCTCGCAACACACAGGCGAATGCTGCTGTGCAAGCTGACGTTTCAGTGGGAGACGGGGCGTTGGAATACGTATACGCACAGTGGCGTCAAATTTGCAAAGCGAAGGCGGCCGCAGACCCCGCTGCCGTGCCCACGACATCCGACTTTTCTGGGATTACGCTCCCGGCAGGATTCCCGAACACCGACCCGAGCATCAAGACGTTGACCACCACGATAACGAACCTATCTGTTGTCGCGGTAGACCCCCTGTTACATCCCTTGGCGACCGCATTCACGACGCCGCCTAAACAGTCCGGACGCGGACCGGGTAGTTATGCCTACAGCTACCTGGCGAGCGCCGACGTAACCACCCAGGCGGTGAGCCGCCCGGTAACCCAAAAGGTGCGGCGCGTGTTCCAAAAGAAAGCAGAATCGCCGTGGAATTTCGCCGTGTTCTACCAGGACCTGCTAGAAATCCACCCGAGCCAACCGTTAACGCTGACCGGGTGGGTGCACACTAATGATAGTGCTTACACGGCGACCGACAAGCTTACGCTGACCGATCGACTCACCATGACTGGGTCCTGGAACGTGGCTTACGCTCCAGGCGACAATCGGACCGGCGCGGTGTCGCCAATCTACCCGCCCAACGAGCCGCCAGCAACGGAAGACCCGTTCCAGGCATTTGGCATTGATTCGACCGCCTTTAACAAAACAGATGCTAACCCGAACAACGACGGATACCGCGAGCTTGTTGAGGTGCCGGATTCCAGTTTCCCGGACCCGCTTTCCCCTCCTGCGCCAACGGTTGGGGCGACGCCGCCAACGAGCCAGCGTTACTATAACCTGGCGGGCATCAAAGTTGTCATCAACTCGACCGTGCGCCCTGTAACAAAGAGAGTCTATAATGGCGCCGGAGTGGAGTGCACGGCTGGCAGCCCTGCTAACAGTAACGATCTAAAAATCTACAATGCGATCCTTGGGTCTAACGGAGCACTTAAGGGCCCAAATACTTTCCAGGACAACCGCGAGGGCGCGCTGATGTCGGTATGGGATATCGACATGGGCCTGCTCAACTCTGGTGGAATGACTTGGAACAACATATTCTATATCACTGATATTGGCGGCAGCTCTACCTCTCACATCGGTGTGCGAGTTAAAAATGCGGCCAGCCTGCCGGCGACGACAACGGGAACGGCGAGCTCGATGGTTGGACTCACCTTTGTAACCGATAACCCTCTCTACATCTGGGGAGACTGGAATACCGGTGGCTCTCCGGCTTCGAATACTGTGCCGGACCCCACTAAACCAATGGCTGCCACCTATAAGTGGCGCCCCTCGGCGATCCTCGCAGATGCGATCACCTTGTTATCGAACAACTGGCTGGACGCGAACTCCACGAAGGTGTTATCCGCGAGACAGGCGAGCAACACGACCGTCAATGCCGCCCTTCTATCAGGTAACGTTCCAACGACCAGCGGATCCTATAGTGGCGGTGCAGAAAACTTTGTCCGCCTACTGGAAGATTGGACGGGTAAGACC
>JBHENE010000201.1:0-3856 GCA_046262215.1 Chthoniobacterales bacterium
GCGAAGTAGTGTTACTCCGGCCGGATCGTGGAGCGGAGTCGTCGCGCGCGATCTGATTCAGTGATGAAGTTCCTTCTCCCGATCATCGTTGTTGGCGGCATTTTCGCCCTGCTGTTCGCGCTCGAACGGCTGTTTCCCTTGGGACCCAGCACGCGTTCGTTGCTTGCACGGCTCGTCGTGAACCTCGAGATTTCCGCCCTCACATTTGCGGTCGCAATCAGCCTCGTGCAACCCCCCGCGCACTGGGCATTGCGCTGGTCAGCGGAGAAACCGTTCGGCCTCGTTCACCTGATGACATTGCCTCCGTGGCTGGAATTCTCGCGTCTTTAAGCTGGCATGTGCACCGGGATGACGCGGCACGATAGCGCGCGAGCGTCGTCAAGCCGGTGGGAGACGAGGACGACCGTGGCGGAGAGCGATCTCGCCAGTTGCGCCGTCTCTGCGAGGAGCGACTCGGCGAGCGACGGGTCGAGTGCGGTGAAAGGCTCATCGAGAAGCAGGAGACGCGGGCGGACGGCGAAGGCGCGGGCGAGCGCGACGCGTTGCTGCTGGCCGCCGGAAAGCGCAGTGGGTTTGCGCGAGGCAAAATCAGCAGCGTGGCAACGCGTGAGAGCTTCGTCCGTGCGTTTCGCAGCATCCGCACGGCGCAGCTCTTGCCCAGACAAACCGAGCAGGATGTTTTCGCGCGCGGTGAGATTCGGCCAGAGCGCGAGATCCTGAAAGACCATGGCCACGCCGCGCCTGTGCGGTGGGAGAACGATGCGCGGTCCTTCCGTGGCTGCACGACGATCGATGACAACGCGACCGGATTGTGGCGTGTCGAGGCCGGCGATCAAACGCAACAAAGTGGTTTTGCCACAGCCCGAAGATCCGACCAAAGCGATGTTTTCGCCCGAGCAAACATCGAGTGAGAAATCCCGTAGCACCGATATAGCGCCGTAGGATTTGTTAAGCCGATCGAGTTGGAGGAGTGCGCTCATTCGACCGTGGAAAACGCGCGGGGTAGGCCCAGCGCAATGAGAAGAACGGGCGCCACATACGAGAGGCAAAGGCTCGCGACGAGCGCGTCGGGCGCATTGGCCATGATCGTAAAGATCGCAAGCGGCAGCGACGCGGCGCCCGGCGGATGAAGCAGTAGCACGATTGTCACTTCGGTGGCGGCCAGGACTGCGACAAGCCCGAGCGCGAGAGCGATGCCGGGAAGTTGATGCGGCAACACGATCCGGCGCAGAAGCGTGATTGCTGGAACGCCGTGCATGGCCGCGGCATCGCGCCATGAGAGCGGCATCGCGGTCCAGCGTCGAAGCGCCAGGACGAAAGCGATCGGCAGGAGACGGACGCCAAGGATAAGCGCGACCGCAGCACGCCCGCGCACCCACGGATCGAGTGCAGCAGGCGCGCAGTTCGCGAGGCGAATCCAGCCGAGCGCGAGCAGAACAGAGGGCATGGCGAGCAACGCAAGCATCAGCACGAGCAGCCACCGCTCGCGATGCTCACGCCGATGCGCCCATATGGCCAGCGGCCATGCGGCAGCGCATGCTATGAACGCCGCGCCCAAGCTATACCAGAGGGTCGGACCGGCGGTGCGAACAACCTCGGCCCACGCGCGTCCGACGTTGCTCGTTCGCAGCAAAGGCAGCAGCAATCCGACGAGCGGGAGCAGGCAGACCAGCAGCGCGATCACGCAAGCCACGAGTCCAGCGACGCGGCCAAACCGCGAAACGCGAAGCCTGAAAGTGCGGCTAGGATCGCGGGAGGTCACCGCCGCTTCCAGCGCGAAAGCGCCCGGCCGAGCGAGAATCAGAGCCGCCGCGAGCGTGACCGCGCCAAGAGCCAGCGAGCGGCGCGCCGCCTCCGCGAAATCGTAACGCGCAGCAAACGCGGCGAGAATTTCACCCGCAGCCGTGGGCCAACCGAGCAGCACGCCAGGCCCAGATTCGCCAGCCGCGATCGCGCCGCCGAGCAGCGCGCCGGCCAGCGCGGACGGCCATGTCAAACGTAATGCCGCGCGCCAGAGCGTTGTATCACCACCTGCGATCAGCGCTGCATCCACCTGACTGCCGCTGATTCCACGGAGCGCGAGCAGCGCACCCCAAGCCGCGAGGCTCATGGCAAGTGCTCCGTGCGCCCACACGCAGCCCGCGAAACCGGAGAACGGCGCAGAGTCCGGCAGGCGAAAGCCAACGCGCAGCATCGAGAGGCCGATCGCCAAAACCAGCGACGGCAGCAGCAATGGCAGCAGCAGTATGGCCAGCGCGATGCGGCGTCCGGTAAATCGGAACAAGCCGCATGCCACACCCACAGGCCAGCCGGCGGCGAGACCGAGTGCCACTGCTGCAGCAGTGAGCGCGATCGTCGACGGGAGCGCAGCTATTTCCGCTGGGAAACCCATTCTTCGAGAAAGCCCGCCTGCAATGCATCAAGCCGTGCGGCGAGCTTTGCGTAATCCACCGGCAGAGCTTTGATGTCCGTGAGCGGCGGAAGTTTGGAAGGCCCGGGCACGCCGGCGCGCAGTGGAATTTGCGCCGCCTCGCTTAGCGCCAGCGCGCCCTCGGTCTCCGCACTGAGGAGGTAGTCGATAAATCTTTTCGCGTTCTCCGGGTGCGGTGCGCCTGCGATGAGCACCGCCGCGTTCGGCACGAGCAACGTGCCGGCGTCGTCCTGATCGGGCAGAATGAAATCGACCGGCTTGCCCTCAGCCATTGCACCGAGTGCATCGTCGGTGTCGGTAAGCCCGAATGCGAAGTCGCCAGCAGCGACGCGCCGCTTCACCTCGCCGTTGCTCGAAAGCATGCGCACATCATTGGCCGCGAGCGCAGCGAAGAACGCCCGCGCCGCCTCGTCGCCCATCGTCTCGAACCACGCGGCAGCGTGCATCGAAGTGGTGCCGAAGAGCGGATTGGCCATGCACGCGCGGCCTTTCCATTTTGGATCCGTGAGGTCGCGCACCGAACGCGGCGCTTCCTCCGCAGAGACAAGAGCCGTGTTGTAGATGAGCACTCGCGCCCGCGTGCTAAAGCTCGTGAAGTGGCGCTCAGGATCGCTGAACTGCTCTGGTAAGCCGCCTGCGGCCGCCGATTCGTACGGTGCGCTCACGCCTTTGTGTTTCAAAATCCCCGCGCGGATCGGATCGCCGCTCCAGAAGACATCGCACTGTGGACGCGCCTTCTCCGCGATGAGCCGGTTGAGCAGTCCTGTGCTCTTTGTCTCCTCGGTGTCTGGAACTAATTGCACTTTGATGCCCGTTTGTTTTTGGAACCGCTCGCAGATCGGACGGGCGAAGACGTCGTCCACCGATGTGTAGACGACGACCGTGTCGGAACCTTCGTCACCGGGTTTGCAGCCGGCGAGACCGAGCAAGACAAGGAGAATCGAAACGATTTGTTTCATGGTTCAGAACACGAGTTGAAGTTGGAGATAAGAAAACACAGCAGCGCGTTCACCGCTTTTCCAGCGTCGACGCGAAGTTGATTTCCCAGTTGCCGTCGCCCGGCGTGTCCGGATCGTCGGTTTCCAGGGGCGGCCCGGACGGCCCGGAGAAAGCCAACTCAGCCGCGCACGTGGCCGTGAGCGCGAGAGCGACGCTGCGCCACTTCATTTGCCGCCATAGCTAAGATCATCGAACAACGTGACGCTATCGGCTTTCGTCCAGACACCGACTTTACCGGCGTCGGCAAAGGTGTTGTCTTGCACGTCGAAGAGCTGTTTGCCATTCAGCTTAACGCTGAATTTGTTCCCGCTAAACTCCACGCGCAGGGTGCTCCATTCGCCCTTCGGCACAGGCGCCTTTACTCCGTACCCACCTTCGCGCCCGACAATGTCCAGATCGCTGCGTTTGCCCTTTTCCATCTTGTAG
>JBHENE010000202.1:0-34524 GCA_046262215.1 Chthoniobacterales bacterium
CTTCTTCCGCAAACTCCTCGCCTTTGCCGGGCCGGGTTTCCTGGTTGCCGTCGGCTACATGGACCCGGGAAATTGGGCGACGGACCTCGCGGGCGGCTCGAAGTACAATTATTCGCTCCTCAGCGTCATCATGATCTCGAATCTGATGGCGATTCTGCTACAGGCGCTTGCGTTGAAGCTGGGCATCGCCACTGGGCGCGACCTCGCCCAGGCGTGCCGCGATCACTACAGCAGGCCGGTCTCGTTTTTCCTCTGGCTCATCTGCGAGGTGGCGATCTCGGCGTGCGATCTGGCCGAAATCATCGGCTCAGCGATCGCCCTAAATCTGCTCTTTGGGATTCCATTGCTGGCGGGTGTTTGCATTACGGCACTGGACGTCTTGATCGTGCTCTTTCTCCAAAACAAAGGCTTTCGCTACATCGAGGCGCTTGTGATGACGCTCATTGCGGTCGTCGGCGGCTGCTTCGTGTGGGAAATCGTCGTCTCGCATCCGAATATGTTCGGTATCGCGACGGGATTTATTCCGACGGCGAAGATTGTGAGCGATCCGGGCATGCTCTACATCGCGATCGGCATCCTCGGCGCGACCGTGATGCCTCATAATCTTTATCTGCATTCGTCGATCGTGCAGACGCGTCGATACGAGCTGAATCCCGAGGGAAAGCGCGCCGCGATTAAGTTTGCCACGATCGATTCCACGGCCGCGCTGATGTTCGCGCTTTTCATCAATGCAGCGATCCTGATCGTCGCGGCGGCGACGTTTCACAGTAGCGGGCACAGCGATGTGGCCGAGATCCAAGACGCTTACAAGCTGCTCTCGCCCGTCCTTGGAGTGACCGGCGCGAGCACACTTTTCGCGCTGGCGCTCCTCGCTTCGGGCCAGAATTCCACGCTGACTGGCACGCTCGCGGGGCAGATCGTGATGGAGGGCTTCCTCAATATCCGATTGCGCCCTTGGCTGCGTCGCTTGCTGACGCGCGGGATCGCGATTGTTCCGGCCATCATCGTCACCGTTATATCTGGTGAGAGTGGTACCACAAACCTGCTCATTCTCAGCCAGGTCATCTTGAGCCTGCAGTTAAGCTTCGCCGTCGTCCCGCTCGTGCTGTTCACGAGCGACAAGCTAAAGATGGGCGAATTCGTCAACGGACCGACGGTAAAATATCTCGCCTGGTTCGTGGCGCTCGTAATCGGTCTTCTGAATGCCTGGCTGCTGGTGCAGACAGCGCGCGAATGGCTTCACATCTGACAAATCGAGCCATGTACAAAAACATCCTGATTCCGGTTGAAAATCGCGAGAGTGATCACACCATCCTTCGGCACATCCGGGAGCTCGCGAAACTGACCGGTGCGAAGCTGATGCTCATCCATGTGGCCGATGGCTGGGTCGCGCGAAATTTCGAAGAATTAAAACTGCAGGAGAGCGAGGAGATGAAGCTCGACCGCGAGTACCTGGCGCAGCTGCAAAGGGAACTGCAAGGCGAGGGGTTCGGAGTGACGACCTTTCTCGCGCTCGGCGATCCCGCCACGCAAATCATTAGACTCGCGCGCGCTGAGCCCGTCGATTTGATTGCGATGACCACGCATGGTCACGGCATAATCGCCGATCTGCTTCATGGCAGCACCGCCGATAAAGTACGCCACCAGGTGGAGGTCCCTGTGCTGTTGCTGAAGGCGCAGAAGGTCTGATGCCTTTGCGAGTCGCTGAGCGAGCGGCCGCTGTGGCTGCAGTCTGGGTCGCCGCGCAGCTTGCGCGGTCGGTCAGCGGGCTGCCGCTGAAGGAGCATCAAGCGCCGCAGGACAAGAGCGATTATTCGTTATTTAATCCCACACCGCTCACGTTGATGCGTGAGCTGACGACAGACCGGCCGGACAAAACCGAGAGTCCGTACACCGTCGATGCTGGCCACTATCAGATCGAGCTCGATTTCCTGAGCTATTCGCACGACCGGGATCACGGCCAGACGGTCGATACATTCGCGATCGCGCCTACCAATTTCAAAGTCGGGCTGCTAAACAACGTGGATCTCCAAGTGATCGCGGAGACTTACAACATCGAGCCGATAAATGATCGCGCTGCGAGGAGAAGCGACACAATGTCGGGCTACGGGGACACGCTTGTTAGGCTAAAGACCAATTTCTGGGGCAACGACGGCGGCGACACTGCCTTCGGCGTGATTCCGTTCGTGAAGCTCCCGACCAATCAGCATGATCTCGGCAACCATGCTGTAGAAGGCGGCGTCATCTTTCCGTTCGCGGTCAAGCTGCCGCATGAGTTCGATCTCGGCGCAGAGACGGCGGTTAGTTTTGTTCAGAACGAAAACAGCTCCGACTATCATGAGGAGTTCGTGAATTCGATCACCGTGGGTCACGGGATCATCGGAAAACTTTCGGGTTACGCAGAGTTTTTCAGCAGTTTGAGCACCGAGCGTGACGCGGAATGGATTGGCACATTCGATTTCGGGTTCACCTACGCTCTCACGCCGAACGTTCAGTTGGATGCCGGCATGAACGTCGGGCTCACGCGCAGCGCGGACGATCTGAATCCGTTTGTAGGATTTTCAATCCGATACTGAGTGGATGAAAGCACTGAAGTTGCGTCGCCAATCATCTTAACTACGAACAAAGCAGTGCGTGATCGCGATTAATCAGGAGAGCTAAATGAATCTAAAACACTACAAGGATCCTCACATTGCCGTCGCTGTGGCCGCGACGGCGGTCGTCTGTTCGCCGAAGGCGCGCGCGGTATTGCGCCGCGGCGCGGTTTACGGATTGGCTGGAGCGCTGCGCGCGGGCGATGCACTCGCGACGTTCGCGAGGGGCGTTGGGCGGGGAGTTCAGGAAACGGCCGCATCCAGCGCCGTGCCCACCGCCGCTACGCAGCCGAGTGTCGCGGCCGAGATGAAACCAGAGTTTCCCGTAGCGAGTGCGCCTGCGCATTCGACAGAGACAGCTTCCAATGAGTGACGGAGATCAGACGCAGGCGCCGAGCGGGCAAACTGCGACAGAGCAGCACTTGACGGCCGACGCTCGAGCCGAGGAACTGGTGGATCGACTGGGTGAGCGAGTTGGCCACTTGTTCTCGCAAGTGAGCCGACGCGCGGAGTGGGCGATCGCTCGCGCACGCGAAGAAGCTGAGGATATCTGGGCCGAAGCGCAAAGCATCCGGCGGGATAAGCGGCCTTAGCACGGCCGCCGATTAAACCGGCCGTCAGCGCAAGGTAATCAGAAACGGCTGATGAGTTCTGCTGCCGTCGCGGAGCCTGGTGTTCTTCATCGAATACCAGGCCGGCTGCGAGTGCACCTGCCGGAGCGATCGGGAGAACGCCCGCGCGAGATCGAAAGCCGGCTCCGCCAATTGCGCGGTGTGCATGGCGCACGAGCCGACTCTGTGACGGGCAACGTTCTTGTCCGTTTCGACCCCGCAGCGATAGACAACGACGCGATCCTCGCGGTCTTGCGCGGCCCGGGTGCTGCGTCGGAGACGTCGGCGCACGTAAGCAAGCGTGCGGTTGAGCACGAGGCCGCACGTCCGGCTGTGCTCCGCGAAGGAAGAGTTTCGGATGCCGCTGTAGGACGCGCGCGGGTGGTGGTGCCCGGTTTGGACCGCGATCCTGAGTTGGCGCGGCGGGTGGTGGAAAGCCTGCAGAGCCACCCCGAAGTGAAGGCGACCGCGAGTCCACTAACAGGGCGTGTGCTGGTCGAATGGAACCGCCACACGGTCGATCTCGAAGAATTGCTGGACGTGATCGCCGGCGCCGGTCTTCCGCCGCTGCCGCATGAAGATGCGCCCGCGCATCCGCTCGATCCCGAGCCGTTGCTGCAGAGCGCGGCAGAGACGATCGGCACTGCGATCGCTCTCGGGGTGCTTGCCACGCGTGGGATGCTCGGGATTCGCACCCCGCTGGTCAGGTCTTCTGTACCTGTGGTTGCGGCCGGGATGATCGGCGTCGTTCAAGCATTTCCAGCCGCGCGCAACGGACTGCGGAACGCGCTCGGCCCGCATGCGGCCGATCTGGTTTTCAGTGCTGCCGGTATTCTCAGCCTCACCCTCGCCAACAGTCCTCTCGGGTTGATCATCGGTGGCGCCGAAGCGCTGCTGCTTCTCACCGAAGTGCGGTCGCGACGCGCTGCGTGGCGGCTGTATGAGGAACGATTAGGCGATGCTGCGTCGGCGGAACCTGGCGCTGTGATTCGTTTGGAACCGGGCGAGCGCACTCCTTTGGCCGCAACGGTGATCGAAGGTTTCGGCACAGCGACTGGGCGGGATATGGTGCCGATGTCGATTGCTCCGGGTCAAACCGTCGGAGCCGGCGCGCGGCTTCATGGCGGTCCGTTCGTGCTGGAGCTGTCCGGCGGCAAGGCGTTCACGCCCGAGCCGCGCCCAGCGCCGCTCGTTGAACCAACCTATGGCCGCTATGTGCAGAGTGCCGGGCTGCTCTCGATCGGCTATGCAGTGCTGACTGCCGTGCTGACACGTTCCCTCGCCCGTGGCTTCGAAGCGCTGCTCCTGGTTAACGCTCGTCCAGCGGTGATCGGTGCCGACGCTGCAAATATCCAAGCAGCGGCGCGCGTGCTGCGGTCGGGGGTAACGGTGGTCGGGAGTCGTCCAGAGCGGCACATTCGTCTGCCGGGGCTGCTTCTCATCGATAGCCCACGTCTTCTCTCCGACGGGCTCGAAGTTGTGGGCGCAGTGCCGTTGACCGACAGCTACGACGCTCGGACGATTCGCTCCCTGGCGGCGGGCGTTGCTGCGGCGGCAGGGTCGCCGTGGGGGCACGTCTTTCCGGCAGTCGGCATCGCGCCAGCCGCCAACGGGACATTCGAGGGCAGGGTTGCGAGCGCAGACCTCGGCGAAATCCGCTACTCGCTTGAGCCAATTGACGAGAGCAACGGCGCAGCGGCACGGGGTCACCCCATCGAGCAAGGAGATTACCGGCTGCTGCTCCGGCGCGACGATTTAAACGAGCAGATAGGCATCCTGACGCTCCGGCCGCGGCTCGGTGCGGGCGTCAAACACCTCGTCGAGACTTGCCGTCGCCGTCGCGTAGAGATCGCGCTTCTCAGCCGGGGCGACGCCGAGGCGACACAAGCTCTCGGCCGACGCGCTGAGATACCGGTTCTCGATAACGATGATGTCGTCGGACTGATTCGAGCCCGGCAGCAGGCGGGCCCGCACGTCGCATACGTGTCGGACAACGCACGCGCTGCGGCCGCGTTCGCCGCCTGTGACGTCGGGATTGGGGTTACGCTCGCGCATAGCCGTCTACCTGCTCGTGCGGATTTCCTCGCTCCGGACCTGACCGCGGTCGCCGCGATCATTGAAGCAGGCGCGCAACGCGATGCGACGATTAGGGACTCCGTTGCACTGTCCGCCGCCGCGAATGTGTTCGGCGCGATCTGGGGGTTCCGCGGAACGGCTGGCATCAGGCGGGCGTCGTACGCGGTGAACGTCGGCGCGTTATGCGCGCTCGCTGTCGGTGTGGCACGGTTGCGCGGCGGCAGGCGGACAGGATCATCGGTCTCGCGCATCGTCGATCCGCATCCGGAACGGTGGGGCCAACGAGACATCGCGAGTGTGCTGCGGACGCTCGCTACGACCGAACACGGTCTCACCACAGCAGAGGCGGCGAAGCGGCGGAGGGCAGCGCTACCGGCAGCACGGCAGAATGGGCTCGGCCAAGCGATTTTCGATCAACTCCGCGCGCCTCTCACGCTGGTTTTGTTCGCGGGCGCCGGGCTGTCTTTGTCGTTGGGCGCGACGGCGGACGTAGCCATGATTGGCACCATGATCATCGCCAACGCCGCTGCGGGCGTCTGGCAAGAGAGGCGCGCAAACAAGGCGGTCGCGGCGTTGCAGCGCATGGGGACGGTCTTCACCCCGGTATTGCGCGACGGAACCAGCGTGATGGTCCCGGCGACCGAGGTTGTTCCCGGGGATGTGTTTTTGCTCGCGCCGGGCGTGCATATCGCGGCCGATGCACGATTGCTTGAGGCGAACGGCCTCGAAGTCGATGAAGCGGCGCTTACCGGCGAGTCGCTGCCGATCCCAAAGGCACCGGATGGAGGCGACGACGCCAGTCGGGTGGTGCTGGAGGGCAGCGCCGTTGTTGTTGGCAGCGCACGAGCCGTGGTGGTGGCAGTGGGGCGCAAGACGCGGATGGGCGCCATCGCTGCCGCGCTTACCTTGGACGATACGGAAAAGCAAAGTCCACTCACGGCACGTTTGAACCAGTTGCTGGGTCAGGTCTTGCCCATGGCCGCGGCAGGAGGCGCGCTCATTACAGGCTCGGGAGTGTTGCGGCGGCAGCCGTTCCTGCCGCAGCTGGCTATCGGCGCGAGTGCCGCCATTGCCGCAGTGCCGGAAGGATTGCCGCTACTCGCGCGCATCGGAGAAGCCGCTGTCGCGCGTCGGCTTGTGAATCATCGCGCTCTTGTGCGCCGGTTATCGGCGGTGGAAGCGCTCGGTCGTGTGGATGTCGCTTGTACTGATAAGACCGGGACTTTGACTGGAGGACGCTTAACGCTGCGTGTCGTCGCGGATGTCGACTGCGAGATCGGCTTTCCCGAGATGATCGATTCAGAGGAAGCGGCGAAGTGGTGCCATTTACTGCTGACGGCGGCGCTGGCCGGTCCACATCCGGATGCTCTCGATGCTGCCGCGAACCTCACGGACGTCGTCGTTGCCGACGCTGCCGCACGTGCGGGACTGGGCGAGGCGATCCGCGGGAAGCGGACCGCAGAATCGCCGTTCGGCGCCGCGCGCTCCTTTCACAACTCACTCGTCGGCGAGCGCATTTGTGCGGAGGGCGCGGCCGAGGCGCTAATTCCGCGGTGCGATCGTGTGCGGCGGGGGAACGATGAACATCCTCTCGATGAAGCCGGCCGGGAACAGTTACAGGCCGCGGCGACCCGCCTTGCCGAGCGCGGTCTGCGCGTGCTGATGGTGGCCGAAGGAGCGGCTGATGGTTCCGTGGACGATCCGCAGGGACTGGTCGCTCTCGGGTTTCTGGGCATCAGCGATCCGCTGCGTGGGGCTGTGCGAGAGGCGGTCGGTCGGTGCCACGACGCTGGCGTTCGCGTGATGATCCTGACGGGTGACCACCCGGCGACCGCGGTAGCGATCGCCGTTGAAGCGGGATTACCCGCGGGCGACGGTCAGGTGCTCACCGGTGCGGACATTGCCGATTTGCCGGACGATATTCTCGATCAACGCCTCGAGCACGCCACCGTGATCGCGCGCGCCACGCCTCTGGACAAACTGCGCATCGTCGAGAGCCTGCAACGCCGCGGCCATACCGTCGCGATGACCGGCGATGGCGTGAATGACGCCCCGGCTTTGCGGCTGGCCGATGTAGGAATCGCGATGGGCCGCGGCGGAACGGAAGTGGCGCGCCAGGCTGCTGACGTGGTGCTGGCGGACGACGACTTTTCGACGCTTGTGGAAACTTTGGTCGAAGGACGTGGCTTCTGGCGAAACATTCGGCGCGCGCTCGGCCTGTTGCTGGGCGGAAATCTCGGGGAGCTTGGACTCGAGGTGGGCGCGAGCGTGCTTGGTTTGGCTGCGCCGCTAACCACGCGCCAGATTCTCGCCGTGAACCTGATCACCGACGTCTTCCCTGCCCTCGCGGTCGCGCTGCAAAAGCCGCCGCACCGCGATCTTGCAACGCTGTCGCGCGAAGGCGCATCGGCTCTTGATGCGCCACTGCGTCGCGAAGTGTTGCGCCGCGGGACGGCCACCGCGCTGCCGTCGCTCGCTGCGTACCTAATCAGCCTGCGCTCGAGCAGCCTGCCACAAGCACGGACGGTTGCGTTCTTCGGCATCATCGTGACCCAGCTCGTCCAAACGATGAAAGTCGGGCGATCGGAAGAAGGGTGGAGCCGCTCCGTCGTAGGCGCAGTAGCAGGCTCGAGCGCCATGCTGGCCGCGACGCTCGCGCTTGCGCCGCTGCGCAACTTCCTGGGGCTCGCCGTGCCGACGCCATTCGGCTGGATTCTCGTTGCGGGCGGCGCGCTGCTGCCCTCTGTGGCGCAGCTTCGGCTTAGTTCCGGGACAGGCGACGAGGGACGTAAGCAACTTTCAGGCTGATCTGAAGATAGATACTAGGCTGGCAAGGCGCAGCCATTGCGGTAGAAAGGGCGCATCAAGGCGCTCTTCCTCACTAACGAATACCCGCCGCACGTGTATGGCGGCGCCGGTGTGCATGTGGATTACCTGTCGCGAGAGCTCGCGAAGGTGATGCCAGTAGAAGTGCGGTGCTTTGGGGAGCAGCAGGTCGAGACCGGTAACCTCGTCGTGCGCGGGTTCGGATCAGATGCGGCAGCGTTTACCTGCCCGCAGCCGCTACGACCTGTGTTCGACGCGGTGGCGCGTTCGACGAAGTTCAACAGCACGGACATCGATGCGGATCTCGTGCACTGCCATACGTGGTATAGCCACTTCGGCGGCATCCTCGCGAAGCTGAATTACGGGCTCCCGCTCGTCATCACGGTGCACTCGCTCGAGCCGCTGCGGCCCTGGAAGCGTGAGCAACTCGGCGGCGGGTACGATTTCACGCTCTGGCTCGAGAAGATGGCGCTCGAGATGGCCGATGCGGTGATCGCCGTTTCAGCAGACACGAAGGCCGACCTGGAGCGGCTGTTTCAGATCGGGCCCGAGCGTTTGCACGTGGTGCATAACGGGATCGACCTCGACGAGTATCAGAAGACAGAATCGCGTGGCGCACTGGATCGATACGGAATCGATGCGACAAAACCGTTCGTGTTGTTCGTGGGTCGGATTACCCGACAGAAAGGCATCGTGCACCTGGTTCACGCGATCGCGCATATGGACCCTGGATTCCAAGTGGTGCTTTGCGCAGGAGCTCCAGACACGCCGGAGATCGCGGCGGAAATGGAAGAGGCGGTCACCGTCGCGCAGAAGCTTCGGCCAGGTGTGATTTGGATTCGAGAAATGGTTAACAAAACCGCCGTGCGCGAGCTCTACTCGCACGCGACGGTCTTCTGCTGCCCGTCGATCTACGAGCCGTTTGGAATCATCAATCTTGAGGCGATGGCTTGTGAAACGGCCGTCGTGGCGAGCGCCGTCGGCGGAATCAAAGAGGTCGTCGTGGACGGTGAGACCGGTCTTCTCGTACCGGTGACGCAAATGAAAGAGAGCCCGTTCGGGCCAACGGACGCGGAGCAGTTCGCACGCGATCTTGCAGCGGCGATTAACCGGCTGATGCAGAACCCGGAGCTGGCGGCGCAATTCGGGCGCGCCGGGCGACGACGCGCGGAGGAGAAATTCAGCTGGGGTGCAATCGCAGCTGATACGAAGCGGCTCTATGACTCGTTAGTTAGTGACGCTCTGCGCTAACTCACTGCGGGTGACAACACGGCAGCGGCGTGGCACCGTAACGCTTCACTTTTTATGTTCGTCGATCGGATTAGAGTTTTCGCAAACGCTGGGAATGGGGGACGCGGTTGCGTCAGTTTCCGCCGCGAGAAATTCGTCCCACGCGGCGGGCCGGATGGAGGCGATGGAGGCCGGGGCGGCGACATCATTCTGCGGGCGGACGTTCACACGGACAACCTCGCAAATCTTTTCTACGAGCCGATCATCAAAGCCAAATCGGGCGAACACGGGATCGGCAAGCAGATGCACGGCCGCGGCGCGCCCGCGAAGGTTGTGCACGTGCCGATCGGGACGGCTGTGTATCGAGCTCAACCGCCCGCGAAGCGCTCAGATGATGACTTCGGTGACGAAGCGAACCCCGACGTTCCAGCTGAGACGCCCGTCGCGAACGTGCCTATCTGGCGCCGTGATGACAAAGGCGAAGCGGCGTTATGGGTAGACGAAAGCCGCGCCGATCAGCCAGCCAAGCCGACGATAGCTGGCGCGGAAGAGATCGTCGTGGATTTGGCGCATGAAGGTCAGGAATTTGTGCTCTGCGCAGGCGGTCGTGGAGGGAAGGGGAACGTGCATTTCAAGAGCTCCCGCAATCGCGCCCCGACGCAGTACACCGACGGCGAAGAAGGCGAACAAGGTTACTTCCTGCTCGAGCTGCGCACGATCGCTGACGCTGCGCTGGTAGGATATCCGAACGCCGGCAAGTCGACTTTGCTCGGCAAGATATCGGCCGCCCATCCGAAGGTGGCGCCTTATCCATTCACTACTTTGCGTCCGAGCGTAGGCGTGCTCGAGCTTGATGACTATCGCCGCGCGACTGTCGCAGATATTCCAGGCCTGATCGAAGGAGCCCATCGGAACGTCGGGCTAGGTCACGATTTCCTTCGGCACATCACGCGGTGTCGGTTCCTGCTCTTCGTCGTTGACGTCGCGGGCAGCGAGGGACGGCACCCGATCGAAGATCTGCAGAGCTTGCGGCGCGAGATCGACCTTTACGACAAGCGGCTGTCGCAGCGGCCCTGGTGCATCATCGCTAACAAGATCGACCTTCCTGATGCACCGGAAAACATCGAGTTGCTCCGGGCACGATTCCCTTCAGTAACGGTGGTGCCGGTGAGCGCGGAACGCGGGGAGGGAATCGTCGAGCTTAAACTGCAACTTGGCAAATGGACCGGGGTTCCTATAGAAGATAATGACGCGAATGACGTGGAATCCACCTCAGAGATGACAAGGGTCGAATAGAGGTTCGACATCGCGCGCGAAGTCACCAACAGTCCACCCTTTCATGGCCCAGGCAGTCGTAGCTAGCTATTGCACCACGTTTCTGAAGCCGGAGATGCTGCACATTTACCGGCAGGTCACCTCGCTGCAGAACTACGAGACCTTCGTAATGACGAAGGCGTTGCAGAATACCGACTTGTTTCCGTGTCGCGACGTCGAGCTGATTCCAGAGCCGCATTTCAATCCGGTGCGGCATGGCTGGCTCAAGTTTGTGAAACGCCAGCCGCCGATCCTCTATCGCGGCGAATACCAGATGCTCGAATCGCTGCTCGAACGCCGCGGAGCAGATCTGATGCACATCTATTTCGGCCACACCGGTGTGCATCTATTGCCGTTTATCGAGCGTTGGAAAAAGCCATGTGTGGTGTCGTTCCACGGCGCTGATGTCGCGCTGAAGAAGGACATCCGCGACTATGCGGGCAAGCTGAGGAATCTTTTCGCCGCAGTGCCGCTCGTCCTGGCGAGGTCCAATTCGCTCGCCGATCGCCTGGTAACACTCGGCTGCCCGCGAGAGAAGCTGCGGATTTGCCGCACTGGCGTGCCGCTAAAGGATTTTCCGTACGTGCGGCGCGACGCGCCGCTCGATGGCAAATGGCGCTTGCTGCAGGCATGTCGCCTCATCGCGAAGAAAGGTGTGGCGACGACGCTTTGCGCCTTCGCGATTTTCCAAAAGAAATATCCGAACGCCGAGCTGAACATTGCCGGCAAAGGCCCGCTCCAGGCACACCTCGAGGACTTAGCTGAAGAGCTCGGAATTGCGTCGAAAGTCCACTTCCACGGCTTCCTGTCTCAACAGGAACTGATGAGTCTATACGCCGAGTCGCACATCTTCCTGCACCCGAGTGAGACGCCGCCCGACCACAACCAGGAGGGCATTCCAAATTCTGTCCTCGAGGCGATGTCGACCGGTGTTCCGGTTGCGGCGACTCGTCACGGCGGAATCCCGGAGGCGGTCGAGCACGGGCGCGGCGGGTTGCTCGTCGATGAGCGCGATTTCGAAGCCCTCGCGACGCAGTTAAAGGAAATCGCGCGGGCGCCGCACACGTTCCGCGAGATGGGTCTGCTCGGCAGCGAATATGTCGCCAAGCATTTCGAGCAGTGCGGCCAGATTCGGCACCTTGAAGCGTGTTACGATGAGACGGTCGCGCTTTCCGCGGCTCGTGCAGCCGCTCCGCAGCGCGGTCGCGTGCCTGCCGCGGGACGCCTGGTCGAGCAAGTCTCCGGCAAGTAGTTGCGTCGCGGCGTCTCGTTAGGGCGCGAGCAGAGATTTTTGGGGAAAGTCGCTTGTCAGGCTGGGAAAACCCGCTTTGGTAACGCCGCCAGCGCCCATGTGTTGAGTGCGTGCCCTTTGCGGCCATTGCCTCTCGTAAAAACATCGGCAAAGGCACTCCAGATCACTGCTATGGCATTCCGTTTCCGCATCCGATTCCTCCTCGCGCTTTTCGCGGCGGCGCTCGTTTGCGTAACGATGGCGGATAGCGCGATTGCCCAGGAACATGGAGCTCATGCGGCGCCGGCCGCGCATGCGGCCGCACCCGGACGTGGAGACGCACACGGCGGTGACGAGCATCACACGCTCTCGCTAAAAGCAGTCGAGCTCTTTCACATCGGGAAGTTCACGATCACCAATTCGATGTTGGTGACGTGGATTGTTGCGTTGCTGATCATCGGTTTCGCGCAATACGCGACGCGCAACATCAAGCCGGTTCCTACGGGCGCGCAGAACTTTTGGGAATGGCTCGTCGAAGGGCTCTACGAATTCCTCGGGGGCGTGATCGGCTCCGATCTCGTGAAGCGCACTTTTTGGTTTTTCGCCACGACGTTCATCTTCATCCTAACGTTGAACTGGTTCGGTCTAATCCCCGGAGTTGGTACGATCGGCTGGGGCCACACGAGCCCGACGACAGGCACATTCATCGTCGATCGCGCTCTTCTCCGCGGTGCGAATGCAGACTTGAATCTGACCTTCGCAATGGCGTGCGTCTTCTTCGTTCTCTGGATTGTCTGGGCTGTGCAGATGAACGGCCCAGGCGGCGTGCTGGTCCACATTTTCGGGCCGAAAGGTAAGTCGACCGGGTTTCTCAAGGTCCTCCTCCTTGTCATCTTCTTCCTCGTCGGCGTGCTCGAAGTCGTCTCAATCCTGTTCCGGCCGATTTCGCTCAGCTTCCGACTCTACGGCAACGTCTACGCCGGCGAAGTGATGCTGGAATCAATGGCCGCAGTCGCGCCGAAGTTCCTCACCTGGCTCGTCCCGACACCATTCTATTTCCTTGAGCTCCTCGTAGGTCTTGTGCAGGCGCTGGTTTTCATGCTGCTAACCGGCGTGTTCACTCTGCTGATCGCGCCGCACGATCCTGCGCACGAGCATCACTAAACACTTTCGGCAGTCGGACCGTGGATCCCGCGGAGGCTGCTGACGCAACAAACCAACCACATACATATGATACTACCACTACTGGCAGAATTAACGGGCAGCCTCCACGTCGGTATGGCCGCACTCGGCGCATCCCTCGGCGTAGGCATGATCGGGATGTCGGCAGCTTCGGCTGTTGGTCGCAATCCTGGCGCGGCGACTCCGATTCTCGTGCAGGCGATTCTCGCGATCGCGCTTGCAGAAGCGATCGTGTTCTACGCGTTGTTCCTCGTTAAGTAATCCAGCTGCGGCGGTCGCGAGGCCGCGGCACTGAACACTATCTACATGTACATTCCGATCTTGGCTCAAGCGGGTGGGTTGACCGATGTCGCCCGTGAAACCGCGCTGACGTTCGGCTTCAATTGGCCGCTCTTCCTCTCGCAAGTGATTAGCTTCACGATCGTGGCGCTGGCGCTGCGGCGTTTCGCCTACAAGCCGATTCTCGCCGTCCTCGAAGAACGCCGGCAACGGATTGCTGAAGGGTTGCTGAATGCGGAGAAGATCAAGCAGCAGCTCGCCGAGGCGGAGCAGCGTTATGCGGAGATCCTCGCGACGGCTAACACCGCCGCGCAGAAAATGATCGAGGAAGCGCGCGACAGCGCGGCGCGGGTCGCCGAGCGGAAGCAACAGGAAGCTGTGCTCGCCGCCGAACAGATCGTCGCGAAAGCACATGAAGCAACCGCGATCGAGCACGAGCGGACGATGACGCAGCTGAAGCGCGAGCTGGGGCGGCTCGTCGTCGACACGACGGCGAAGGTAACCGGCAAAGTCCTCACGAGCGACGATCAACGCCGCCTCCAGGACGAAGCGACACGGCAGCTCGCCTCGTAGTTCCAGCGCAGGATGAAGATCAACAAAGAAACGCGCCAGCTCTCGAAGCAGCTCTTGCGCGCCAGCTATGTGGACGGCCAGCTCGACAGCGGGCGCATTTCGTCGCTGGTGAAATCGTTGATCGACAAAAAACCGCGGAACTACGTCAGCGTGCTCGACGCCTATAAGCGTCTCATCCGACTGGAAGTGGAGAAGCGAACTGCCACCGTCGAAACCGCCAGTGAATTAAGCAGTGATGCCGCGGCCGAGCTTGTCAACAACCTCAAAACGAAATACGGCGCGGACCTCGCGACGAACTTCGTCGTCGATCCCGAGCTGCTCGGTGGCATGCGCATCCGCGTCGGAAATGACGTTTGGGACAGCAGCATCCTGAACCGTCTGCAGCGGCTCCAGCAGCAACTCTAATCCTTTCCAAATTATATGAGCACCATCCTCGAAGATATTGAATCGCAGATCGCGGGTCTGAAGACCTCGACCTCGAAAAGCAACGTTGGCATCGTCCGCGAAACCGGCGACGGCGTCGCGCGCATCGAAGGCCTCAGCGACGTGATGTTGAACGAGATGATCGAATTCTCGAGCGGCGTTTACGGTCTCGCGCTCAACCTCGAGGAGACGGAAGTGGGCGCGATTCTCCTCGGCGAGACGAGTGGTGTCATGGAAGGCGACGAAGCCCGCACGACTGGGAAGCTGCTGCAGGTTCCAGTTGGCAAAGGCCTGCTCGGCCGCGTCGTCAACACGCTCGGCCAGCCCCTCGACGGCAAAGGCCCAGTGAAGTCAGACGTCTCTTATCCGCTCGAGAAAATCGCGCCGGGCGTCATCAAGCGTAAGAGCGTGAACCAGCCGGTGCAGACGGGCATCATGGCCATCGACGCGATGGTGCCGATCGGTCGTGGCCAGCGTGAGCTGATCATCGGCGATCGCGCCACCGGCAAGTCGGCGATCGCGCTCGATACAATCATCAGCCAGGCGCGCCTAAACAAAGCCGCTGAAGAAGGCCGGTTGAAGGATCACCGCCCTCTCTATTGCATCTACGTGGCGATCGGGCAGAAGAGCTCGAACGTCGCGCGTGCCCTCGCAGTTCTCGAAGCGAACGGCGCGATGCCTTACACCACGATCATTTCCGCGCCTGCCTCGGACACGGCGACGAACCAATACCTTGCGCCGTTCGCCGGCGCGGCGATGGGCGAGTACTTCATGGATAACGGCATGGATGCTTTGATCATCTATGACGATCTTTCGAAGCACGCGGTCGCTTACCGGCAGGTGTCGCTCGTGCTCAAGCGCCCGTCGGGCCGCGAAGCTTATCCGGGCGATGTGTTCTATCTCCACTCGCGGCTACTCGAGCGTAGCGCTCGCGTCACCGATGAAGCTGGCGGCGGCTCGTTGACAGCATTGCCGATCATCGAGACGCAGGCAGGCGACGTGTCCGCCTACATTCCGACGAACGTCATCTCGATCACGGACGGTCAGATTTACCTCGAGACGGATTTGTTCTACCAAGGCGTGCGGCCTGCGATTTCCGTCGGTCTTTCGGTCAGCCGAGTCGGTTCGGCCGCTCAGATTAAGGCCATCAAACAGGTCGCCGGTAAGATCAAACTCGACCTCGCACAGTTCCGCGAGCTTGCGGCGTTCGCTCAGTTCGGCTCCGATCTCGATGCCGGCACGAAAGCTCGTCTCGATCGTGGCGCGCGCATTGTCGAGCTCTTCAAGCAGACGCAATACAATCCGATCCCGGTAGAGGAGCAGGTCGCGGTGCTTTGGGCGATGCAGAACGGCTATCTCGATTCCGTGCCGGTGGAACACATCAAGAGCTTCCAGATCAAGCTGCAGGATTACCTCCGCACCCGGAAGGAGAGCATCCTCGCGGGAATCGTGACGAAGAAAGCTGTCGATAAAGATCTCGAGACGCAGCTCGCCGCTGCACTCGACGAGTTCAAGACCAGCAACACGTTCTAGTTTCTCGTGGCGAACACCCAGGACATCCGGCGCCGGATCAAGTCGATCCGCAACACCGCGCAGATCACGAAAGCCATGCAGATGGTTGCCGCGTCGAAGATGCGGAAGGCGCAGCAGCATGCTCTCGCGGGCCGTCCGTACGCGGGCTTGATGAATCGCGTGCTTGTCTCGTTACAGCAGCGGACCGATTCGACACTGCATCCGCTGCTCGAACGTCGCGAAGTGAAGCGCGAGCTCGTGATCGTTATCAGTACCGACAAAGGTCTTGCCGGCGCGATCAACACCAACCTGTTTCGCGAAGCGGCAAACTTCAATCCGGACAAAACGGTCTACGTCGTAATCGGCCGGAAGGCGCGGCAGTTCCTCGCCCGGACGCGCCGCGAGATCCTGGCGGACTTCGAACTAAAGGACTCCCCCGCATTTTTCGAGACGAAGGTGATTGCGCAGTTTTGCACCGAGCGCTTCCTGAGCGCTGATGTCGACAAGGTCTCGGTGCTCTACACGCACTTCGTAAACACCATCAATCAGAAGCCGACGGTGCGAACGCTTCTGCCGATCACGAATTTCGAAGTCGCACAAGCGGAAGGCGCGGCCGGCGTTCCAGCTGACGGCAAAGACCCAATGGTCGGATATATCTTCGAGCCAAATGCCGCTGGCGTGCTCGATGTGATGCTGCCGTTCTATCTGCAGTATCAGGTTTTCCAAATGATCCTCGATGCGCGCGCCTCCGAGCACAGCGCGCGGATGGTCGCGATGAAAAACGCGACCGATAACGCCAAGCAATTCATCAAGGATCTCACGCTCGAGTACAACAAGATGCGGCAGGCGAGCATTACCACCGAGCTGCTCGAAATCTCGACCGCCCAGATGGCGCTCAGTAGCTAAATAATTTTATGAATAGAGGAACCATTGTTCAGGTCATCGGCCCCGTCGTCGACGTGGAGTTCGCCAGCACCAAGGAACTCCCGCGCATCTATAACGCGCTCGAGCTTGAGTACGAAGTCAACGGCGTGCCGACGAAGCTCACGCTCGAAGTGCAGCAGCATCTCGGTGAGAACTGGGTCCGCTCGATCGCGATGTCATCCACTGAAGGTCTGAAGCGCGGCATGCCAGTAACCGACACCGGCGGTCCGATTACCGTTCCCGTCGGTGAGGGGACGCTAGGCCGCGTGTTCAACGTCACCGGCGATCCTGTCGATGGTCGCGGACCCGTGAAATATGAGAAGCGTTACCCGATTCATCGCAAGGCACCTGAACTGACCGAACAGGATACTGGCGCGACGATTCTCGAGACGGGCATCAAGGTCATCGATCTGATTTGCCCGTTCACAAAGGGCGGTAAAGTCGGCGCGTTCGGTGGCGCCGGCGTCGGCAAGACCGTCGTCATTCTCGAACTGATCAACAACATCGCGAAAGGCCACGGCGGCTTCTCGGTCTTCGCCGGTGTGGGCGAGCGCACTCGTGAAGGCAACGATCTCTACACCGAAATGAGCGAAGCCGGTGTTATCGATCAGAGCGACCTCAGCAAGTCGAAAGTCGCGCTGGTTTACGGTCAGATGAACGAACCTCCCGGGGCGCGTCTGCGGGTTGCGTTGTCGGCTTTGGCAATGACCGAATATTTCCGAGACGAACGTAACCAAGACGTTTTGTTGTTCATCGACAACATCTTCCGTTTCTCGCAAGCTGGCTCGGAAGTGTCGGCTTTGCTTGGACGCACTCCTTCTGCTGTCGGTTATCAGCCAACGCTGGCGGCGGAAATGGGCGACCTTCAGGAGCGCATCACATCGACCAAAAAAGGCTCGATTACGTCGGTTCAGGCGGTCTATGTGCCTGCCGATGACTTAACAGACCCGGCGCCAGCGAATACATTCGCGCACTTAGATTCGACCATTGTGCTCGAACGATCAATCGCTGAGCTCGGCATTTATCCGGCCGTCGATCCCCTCGCTTCGACCTCTAAGTCGCTCGCGCCCGACATCGTCGGCGAGGAGCATTATGCGGTCGCGCGTGGCGTGCAGAAGGTGCTGCAACGCTATCGCGATCTACAGGACATCATTGCCATTCTCGGTATGGATGAATTGAGCCCGGAAGATAAAACGTCTGTGCTCCGCGCTCGCAAAATTCAGCGTTTCCTCAGCCAGCCGTTCGCGGTTGCGGAAGTGTTTACCGGCACGAAAGGCGAGTACGTCACGATTCCTGAGACCATCCGCGGGTTCAAAGAAATCCTCGACGGCAAACACGACGATGTCCCCGAATCCAACTTCTATATGAAGGGTGGAATCGACATGATCCAGGAGGGCTAACATGGCCGCGACGCTGCGCCTCGAGATCGTCACGCCCGACGCGACCGCCTACTCGGAAGACGTTGAGATGGTGACGCTGCCCGGCTCGGAAGGCGAGCTTGGTGTGTATCCGAACCACGTTCCGTTGCTCACGACGCTGCATCCCGGCGAATTGCGGGTATTGAAAGGCGGGCGCGAGACGTTTCTTGCCGTCGGCGAAGGTTTCGTCGAAATCCGCGGCGACTCCGTCTCGGTGCTCACTGATCTGGCGCTCGAGGCGTCTACGATCGATGAAAGTGCTGCCGAAGCGGCCGTTGCACGTGCGCAGGCGGCGATGAAAGAGGAGCACGCAAACGAGGACGTCGCTGCTCTGCAAGGGACCTTGCAGAAAGCCTTGGCGCAGCTGCACGTCAAACGGCGGCGGCACTCGTAAAGATTAGGGCGCGAGGCGCTCGTTGACCGGTGGAAACTCCGCATGTTCTCGGCCTCATCGCGGGGAGCGGCGCGTATCCATTGTCTGTCGCGCGAGCTGCGCGCCAGCGCGGTGTTCAAAAGATTGTCGCTGCTGCGTTCACCGGTGAAACCGACGAAGTGGTGACGCAGCTTGTTGATGAGGTTCATTGGCTACGCGTCGGGCAGCTCGCGAAGCTGCTGAGCGCCTTTCGCGGCAGTGGCGTCACGCATGCGATGATGACAGGCCAGATCGCGCCGCAGAATCTTTTCAACCTGCGCCCGGATTGGAAAGCACTCCTGCTGCTCGCGCGTTTAAAGCGTCGCAACGCGGAAACAATTTTCGGAGCCATCGCCGATGAGCTGCATGCTGCGGGCATCGAGCTTCTGCCGGCCACCACGTTCCTTGAAGAGTTTCTCGCTTCGTCAGGCGTCATCACAGGTCGCGAGCTGAAGAGGAGCGAGCTGGATGATGTGGCGTTCGGACTCGAAATCGCGAAAGAGATGAGCCGTCTCGACGTCGGTCAAACAGTCGTCGTGAAAGGCGGCACAGTCCTCGCCGTCGAAGCATTCGAGGGGACGAACGAGGCGATCAAGCGCGGCGGAGTTCTCGCGGGCAAAGCCGCGGTCGTAGTGAAAGTCGCGAAGCCGAACCAAGACATGCGCTTTGACGTTCCTGTCATCGGGACCGCGACGATCCGCGTCGCGGCGCAAGCGCACGTGCGCGTGATCGCGGTTGAAGCAGGCCGGACGTTGCTCCTCGAACGCGACGAGCTTCTACGGCTCGCGCGGGAGAAAAACATCACGATCGTCGGCTGCTAGCGCCTGCGAAGTTCCGATTGCAAATCGCGGGCCAGCCGTCGAAAATCTGCCTCAGCTCGGGGTCTTAGCTCAGTTGGTAGAGCACCGCAATGGCATTGCGGGGGTCAGGGGTTCGAACCCCCTAGGCTCCAGAATTTTCGCCTACGATGACGGCGCCTCGTAGACAATTTCGCCGCCGATAACCGTCATTCCGCAGCGGGTGCGGAGAATTTCCGGTTCAGGAATCTTCATGATGTCCGCTGATAGAACCGTGAAATCCGCGAGCTTTCCTGGTTCGATCGAGCCTTTCTCCTTCTCTTCAAACGCAGCATAGGCCGGCCATGCGGTGAACATTTTCAGAGCTTGCTCGCGTGTGAGCGCCTGCTCAGGATGCCAACCTTCGGCGGTGAAGCCGTCCTGACTTTTCCGCGCGACGGCGGCATAGAACTCGATCATCGGTTCGCCGCGTTCCACGGGCGCGTCGGAACCGCCGGGGATGATCGCGCCGCTCTTGATGAGGCTCTGCCACGCATAAGCGCCGGCGAGCCGCTCCTTCCCGAGCCGAGCCGGTGCGAAGAATAAATCGCTGATCGCATGCGATGGTTGCATCGAGGGAATCACACCCAGTTTTTTGAAGCGCGGGATATCCGCGGCGCTGAGGATTTGCGCGTGCTCGATGCGCCACCGCGGTTCGCGCACCTTTCGCTCGTTAGGCGGCACCGCTTTGAACGCGGCTTCATACAAATCCAGAACTATCCGGTTCGCGCGATCGCCGATTGCGTGAGTTTGGACCTGGATGCCGCGACGCAACGCCTGCTCGAAAGCCGGCTGCAGCTTTTCGGGCGGGTTCGTCAAGTATCCGGAGCTCTCCGCGTCACCGTATTTCTCCAGCAGTGCAGCGCCGCGCGAACCGAGCGCGCCGTCTGCATAGAACTTGATCGTGCGCTGCGTGAAGCGGCCGCCGTTCGCGCCGATGATCGCTCCGTCGGCGAGCAAGCGATCGGCGGCGGGACCGGGTCCCGAGACGGCGTTGTAGATGCGGAGCTTCACTGCGCCGCCGTCAAACAGCCGGCGCATAATCGATACCTCATCGAGACTACTTCCCGGACTTTGCACTTCGCACCAGCCCAGCTCAATCTCGCGCTTCGCGCCGAGGAGAAGCGCTTTCTCCTTCTCCGCCGTTGTTGCCGGAGGAAGATGCTGTTCGACGAGCTGCTGCGCGTGATCGACCAGCATGCCGGTCGGCGCGCCGGTCGTTTTGTCTTTTAGGATCTCGCCGCCGAACGGGTTCGGCGTCTCCGCCGTGATCTCGGCAATGCGCAACGCGGCGGTGTTCACGACGGCGGCGTGGCCATCCGCGCGCGTGAGGAACACGGGATTTTCGGGTGCGACCGCGTCAAGATCAGCGGCGGTGGGGAACTGCGGCGGCTTCCAAAAAGTCTCGATCCAGCCGCGCCCGGTGATCCATTTGCCGGGCTCAGTTTGCCCGACGCGCTCTTTGACTCGGGCGAGGAACTCTTCGCGCGTGTTGCTGCCTTCGAGGTTCAGGTGCATCTCGCGGTCGCCTACTCCGAAGATGTGACAGTGCGCGTCAGTCATTCCAGGGAGAACCGTCTGCCCGTGAAGATCAACGATGCGTGTCTCCTTACCCGCGTGCTTCTGCGCGTCGGCCGTCGATCCGACAAAGGTGATTCGATCTCGCGCCACTGCGACAGCTTCGGCGTGCGGCTCGCGATCATTGCCAGTGTAGACGTTGCCGTTTACGAACACGACGCTGGCGCTCTCGGGCGCGGCCATTGCAGAAATGGCCCCCGCGAAGAGAGCTGCTGCGATGCTATTGAACAGTCGCATTTGTAGTTCCCGCCGGGAGATTCGCTGCTTTCCAATCCATCGCCATGCGAATCCGGGCGCGGCCGCTCGGGTGATCGAAGAAGATGAATTCCTCGGCGGGTGATGGATCTAGTTTCCGATAGGTGCCGAGTTTCAGCGCGACCGCGGCCATTCCATCGGGCTCGCGTGACGTGTTAATGCCGAACGCGTCGGCTTCGACCTCGGCTACGCGAGTGACCGTGTTTCTCACCGGCGTCAGGAGGAATGAAATCGCCGCGATCACCAGCGCCAGTAACGGCAAACCCGCCGGATCGGCGATTCCGCGCACGCCCCACCGGGAACCCCACCGGCGGAGGCACGCATCGAACACGACTCGTGCGAGCGCGAACGACACCAGCATCATCAGCGCGAAGCTCGAGAGAAACTTAGTGATGTGATTCAGGACGTAATGTCCCATCTCGTGCGACATGACGTAGCGGATCTCCGGCAGCGTGCATTGCTTCAGGAGATTGTCGTTCAGCGCGATGCGTGTCGTGCCGAGGAAGCCGGCCACATTTGCACTGACGCGATTCGATTGTCGCGAAGCGTCGACCTCAAATACTTGTTTCACCGGGATCCCGTTCGCTCGCGCCATGACGAGGATCGGCTCGCTTATCGCCGGGTCGGCGAGCGGTTTGTATTTGTTGAAGACCGGCTCGATGAAAACCGGCCCGAGTAGCGCACCGATCATCAGGAAGACGACCGCGAGCGCTGCGCTCCAGATCCACCAAGTACGCGGCGCGCGGCGGAACACCGCATAGAGCACGATCAGCGCGATCGTAAACACAACAAGGCCGATCGCGAGACCCTTCAGCTGCTCGCCGAGCCACGCGCCGAGTGTCTGCGTGGAGAGGCCGTAGGCGTGTTCGCGGAAGTAATGCTGATAGATGCTGAGCGGAAATTCTAATAGCGAGGTGAGCAGCAGGTAAGCGATGCCGTACAACGCCGCCTGCATCGCTTTGAATCTCGTCGTGCGCTCCGCGAAATCGCGGATGCGCGCGGAGATGCGCGCGTTCAGCAGCAGCAGCGCGACCGCCGCACTGAGGAGAAAATTCCAAAGGATCAGCCAGTAGCCGCCCTCGAAATACGAGTCGGAGCGCGCTTTTTTTTCTGCCGGCACTGTGTCCAGCCATGCTCGCGTCGCGGCAGCTGGATCGGCCACGTGTCCCGCCGCAGCTGGAACTACCAACGGAGGAGGTGAAGCCGCTGGTGAACTTTCTTGTGCGAACACTGCAAGAGGCGTCGTTGCTGCGAAGAGGCTGATCAGGAATGCACGTGCGATATGCTTCATCGCGGCGACAGTAGCGAACCGGTTCGCCGCTGAACATCTGATTGTGAGCGGCGCTGCTCCGCCGACGACGGCGCGACGTCAAGACCACCCCTCAGCCGGTTCAGACGAGTCCGGAAGGCTAGGAAACGCCCGAGCTTTCAGTCGACGCGCGCGACCGGTGAAAGAACGAGCTGGTCTGGCGTGCTCTTTACCACGAACGAATAGGTCTCTCCTGGCCGAACGTCGACAGTGCCGGACCACGCGGAACGTATGGAACCGGGTGCGCTCGCCACGATGTTATGCGGCCCAGGCGCGAGCGCGCGCTCGTAAACGTGGCCTTTGCCAAACACTCCGGCCTGTTGCCCATCGATAGAAACGGCGACGGGGACATTGATGCCTAGGATCGGTGAATGCTTCATGCGGATCACTGCGTCGCCCCCGGCCTGATAAGTGGACTCGCCCGCAAGGCTCTGATTAGCAGCTCCGAGGAACAGGGATGCAGCCGCGGCTACAATAATGATAGCAGTTCGTTTCATAGGTTTTCAGTTCTGACGTTAAATGTTTCTCTCACTCAAAGCAGTGCCCCGCCGCAGCTCGACCCAGCGCCGGCTGTGCAGCCGAAGCAATGATCGGCGGTTTGAATCTCGCGGTCTTCCACCGACCACGGGTCAATATCCCAAAGCGAAAGTGGACGCCCCCCGTCGCGCCAATGCATCTTCAACATCTGGTTGAAGTCGCAGTCGAAGACCTCACCGCGCCAACTCACATTGATCGTATTGCGGCACATCAACCCGTCGACCGTCCCTGGGTTGAAGGCGTCGTTCAGCAACAGCATGTAGTCGCCTAGTTTGCCGTTGTTCTTGAGGTAGGAGGCGAAGCGCGAGACGGGCAGGTTCGTGATCGTGAAGAGATTATTGAAGCCGATGCCGAAGTGCTCCTTTAGCTCGTGCTTGTAATCTGCTTCGAGCTCCGCCTGCGGACCCGGAAGAAACGCGCCGTTAGGGTTGTAAACAAGATGCAAGGGCAGGGCAGGGGCAGTCCCGTAGCCTAACGAGTTCAGAAGCTGCAGCCCTTTGATGCTTGCATCGAAAACGCCCTCGCCGCGTTGTGCATTCACGTTGTCGGGCGAGTAGCACGGCATCGAGGCGATGATCTCGATCTGGTTCTCCGCCAGGAATTGCGCGTAATCTTCAAACCCGGGCTCGAGGAGGATCGTCAGATTGCATCGATCAATAATGTGGCGCGGCGGCGTGAGTGCTTTCAGGCGACGCACGAAGTATTTGAAATCCGGGATCATCTCCGGCGCGCCGCCGGTCAGGTCTACAGTAGGAATGTCGGTTTTCGCGAGCCAATCCATCACGCGATCGATCGTCTCGCGTGTCATGATCTCCTTCCGCTTGGGCCCCGCGTTTACATGGCAGTGGACGCAGGTCAGGTTGCAAAGCTTGCCCACATTGATCTGCAGGATCTCGGTTTTTGCGTGCCGCAGCGGGAGCGAGTGCTCAGCGAGCTTTTGCGCGAAACGGTTCATCTACCTGACACTATCAAGCCGATGGGTCTCTGATTCAACATCGCTGCACCATGCCGATTACTCACGGCTGAGGTATTCCACGACTTCCTGGCACTGCGGATTCTCCAGCAGTGCATCGCAGCATGCGCTCTCCGCGATCTCGCCCGCGCCGTCGCGAACACAGATACACGCGAGCCAGTCAGTGACACGTCGCGCCTGCAGCACGTTGTGCGTCACAAGGACGATGGTGTGACGTTCCTTCAGCTTGAGGATCAACTCCTCCACCGTCCGCGTCGACTTAGGATCGAGCGCGCTCGTCGGCTCATCCATCAGGATAACTTCGGGCTCTGTCGCGAGAGCGCGGGCGAGGCAAAGGCGCTGTTGCTGACCGACCGACAGGGTTAACGCGGAATCGCGCAGCCGTTCGCGGACTTCGGTCCAGAGGGCCGCTTCGATCAGCGCGCGTTCGGCTGCTTCGGCTAGAGCGCGCTTGGAAAGCCGGCGCAGATGGCGCAATCCAAAGACCACATTGTCCAAGATACTCTTTGGGAAAACAACCGGCTGCTGGGAAAGGAAACCGACGCAGGCGCGGAGCGCATCTGGGTCCACGGACGAGTCGCTGATGGACCGGCCATTGAACTGGATTTCACCACCTACTTGCAGTTCCGGGGTGAGGTCGGTGAGGCGATTCAGACAACGCAGGAAAGTACTCTTGCCCGCCCCGGAAGGGCCGATGATGCCGAAGACCTGGTTGGGCTCGACTGAGACATTGACGTCGCGCAGGATCGTTTTGCCGCGCGCGACGACGCTCAGGTTTCGCACGCGGAAGACTTCGCGCGTGGCGGCGACAGGCTGGCTCGTAGTACGGACGTTATCCATGTGCTTCGTCGTGCAGCCGGAGACGCACCGGCAGCGCTAACATGCTGAGAGCAAAAACCAATGCGAGCAAAACTAGCGCCGAGCCCCAAAGCTTGGCCCCAACTCCTGGATCAAAGGAGTCCTGCGCCAGGATGAAGATATGATAGGGAAGCGAAAGCACCGGGCTTTCGCGGACGCCGTGCGGCAGCGTGGCGCCTGCAAAAATCGTCGCGGTGAACATGATTGGCGCTGTCTCGCCGGCCGCCCGCGCGAGGCCGAGGAGCGACCCAGTGACGAGCCCCCCCCACGATTGCGGCAGGATGACAGACCAGACGATCTGCGAGTCGCGAAGCCCGAGCCCGGCGGCGGCTTCGATGTATTTCTTCGGCAGCGCATTGATCCGCTCGACCAACGCCATCGTGACAGTAGGAAGGATCATCAGCGCGAGCAAAATGCCGCCCGTCAGCCACGATTTCCCCCAGCCGAGATACTTCACGAAGGCGATGAAGCCAAAAATTCCGAACACGATCGAAGGGATGCCGTTGAGCGTGTAGAGGAACAAACCGAGGCGCGACTTTGAGGTGGCATTTCGCAGATAAACGGCGTGCGTCAGTGCCAGACCGGTCGCGATGGGCGCAGAGATCAAGAGCGCAGCGGTGATGAGGACGAGGGTGCCGATCAGGTTGTAAAAGATTCCACCCGCGGCCCCGACCTGGCGGATTTGTTCGGTGAAGAAGGACCAGCTGATGGCCGGGATGCCGCGTTGTGCGATGACGAAGAAGAGCCCCGCGAGCAGAGCGCACGCGGCCGCCGCGCAGAAGCCGCAGATGACAGGGAAGAAAATGTTAGATACCCGGCGCATACTTCGCTTTTCGCTACCAGGCTCCTGCGATTGTCACGAGCAAAACCATCGCCATCAGGATCAAGGCTAGTCCGACGATCGCTCCCCAATGCAGCGGCTCGCCGTAGGCGATGTTTGTTTCCGATCCGCCAAGCTTGCTCGAAAGGGTCTGGCCCGCCTCCAGCCATGCCCGCAGTGAGAAGATGTTGCGCGGGAGGTTGTTGTCCTGCCGACCGACGACGAGGAAGACTGCGATCGTCTCGCCCAGTGCGCGACCGAGACCGAGGAGAAGAGCGGCAACGAGACCGCGCGCGGCTTGCGGCACCGTCACTGACAGCACCGTTTCGGTCGCAGTTAGCCCAAGACCACGCGCCGCGCGGCGCTGTTCCGCCGGCACACTCCGCAAGGCATCATCGGCCAAGGTCATGACCGTCGGCAGGATCATCACGCCTAACAAAATGCCGGCCGTCAACAGCGTGTCGCCGCTCAGAAGATCGAAGCGCGCGAAGAGATCGTAGATCCAGTTCCGCAGAAGGAGAATGCCGAGCAGTCCATAGACCACCGACGGAATGCCGGCGAGCAGTTCGATGACGATTTTCACTGCAAGCCGATGTCGGTTCGGCAGGAACTCGGAGGTAAAAATCGCCGCACCGATACCGATTGGCGCGGCGAGCAACAGCGCGATCAGCGCCACAATTACGGTCCCGTAGATCATCGGAAGCGCGCCGAAGAGGTCGGCGCGATAAAACCACTCCGCACCCGCCAAATACCCGATGCCTTCGTGCCGCCAAACCGGCATGCTTTGCACGAGGACGATCAGCACCAGCGCCGCAAGCGTGACCACGGCGAGGCCAGTAGAGGCGAAGCTCGCCGCTCTCGTTATGCTGAGGCGAGGCCGGTTACGCATACCCGCGCAGCTTGCTCACCGAGGACGGTCTAACGGCGTCGTCCCAACGCCCTTGAGCTGAGCGAGCGCGAGATACCCGTGCTTCTTCACCAACTCCTGTCCACGCGGTGAAAGCATGAAATCCACATACGCCCTCGCGGCACCTTGTGGCTCGCCGTTCGTAAGGAGGAAGAGTGGCCGGCTCATCGGATAGCTGTGATTCGCGATATTTTCTGGCGTCGGCTGCACGACGGTTCCCGCGTCGTCCCTAATTCCGAGCGCAAAGATTTTCTGTCCGTCAGCCCACGATGACGAAAGCTGCGAGAGCGCGCCGCGGGTCGAGCTGACTTTGTTGCGCGTCTCTTCGTTGCCACCCACTTCAGGGAAGCTGACTTGCGGCGCCTTTTTTGGATCGCCATAAGCCCAATGGGCGAACACTTCCCACGTCCCGCGTCCCGGCTCTTTGTTGAAGAAGGCGATGCGCTGGGGTTTGCCGCCGACCTTTTCCCAATGGGTGATCCTCGATTCGTAGATGTCTTGCGCCTGTTGCTTGGTCAGCGCTTTCACGCCGCCGTCCCACACGTCCTTCGAAACGATCAGTGCGACCGCATCTTCACCGATGTGGATTGCGTTGAACTTCACGTTTGGATATTTCGCGCGGTCGTCATCGCTAACCGGCTTTGACGACATGCCGATCTGCACGAGTTCGTCGCCGACGCCCGAGATGCCGCCGGAACTACCGCCTTGGGTATCGACCTGGATGTCGAGCTTCTGTTCCGCGCGCAGGATCTCCGCGCCTTCGGCTGCCGGAAGATTCACCGTCGTCGAGCCGTTGATCTTGAGCGTCTCAGCACCCGCGGTTTGCAGCAATGCGGCCGCAATGATGATGGAGAACGGCCTGAAGAATTTCATCGTCGAGATCAGAACATCACTTGCAGGCGCACAATCACCTCGTCGAACTCATCGTGCTCGAACGTCGCGCGATGAGCGCGGAAGTCGGACCACGTGTGGATATAGTTCGCGAGCAGCTTAATCTCGTCGCCTTTCAGATAGTAATTTACGCCGCCTGTGATCGAATGGATGTCGTCGTCGGCGAACTGATCGGGATCGAAACTCTCGTATTTCGAGACGAGCTGCAGTTTTTTCGGGATCAGAAAATAGCTGCCTTGCACGTAATAGCCAGCCGGGTGGAGCTCCGCGAAACGCGGTGCGACGCCGCCTACCGAGCGCGGGCGAATGCGTTCGTCGAGATACTCCGCCACGACGTCGAACGCGCCGAGATGAACCGCCGCGTCCACCCCATAAGCATCGCGTTGTCCGGGTGACAGGAAGCTGAACGAGGTAAGCGAACCATCGCTTGTTTCGCGTAATGAACTCGAGATGCCGGTGCCGGTATCATCACGGCTGGTGACGCCATCAGCGCCGAATTTTACGGTCAGCTCCTGGTTGTTCAGAATCTTCGAGCGCACCGCCTGCACCTCGACTCGGCCGACGTACATGAACTCATTGTTGTCGTTCACGGTGACGTTGCGCCCGGTGCCGTTGAAGACGCCGGCGGAGTAAGTCAGCAGGTCTTTTTGATCAGGCCAAAGACTGGCGAACGGCTTACCCCATAGCTGCACGCCGATCTGCCTCTCCGGCGTGAGCGCAGTCGTCGCGAGAGTGCGCTCGATCGTGAACAGCTTGGTATCCGGCGTGAGCTGCTCCAATCCGAAAGGCGCCTTGAACTGGCCTACTTTGAAGTTCGCTTCCGGCAGTCGGTGCCAGTTCACGAACAGGTCGGTCGCACTGAAACTAGTCCGCGTGGAATTGGTGCCCAGCGTCGCGCCGCTCGCCGGGTCACGCACTGTCACGGCAGTGTCGCTCTGCGTGAATTCGCCCTCGAGCTTGAAGTCGAAATCTTCCGCAAAATCGCCGGCGACATTGATGCGCGCACGGCGAATGCGGAAGCGATCTTTGATCTCGCCGGCTGCATTCGCGAAGCGTCCTTCGAAGGAGAAGACATCGCCCGCTTCCACCTGTGCCTGGACGAAGCCGCCGAGCGTTAGCTTCACCTCCGAGCCCGCAGCATTGACGATCGCGGACTTCTTCTCTTCTTTCGCTGGCTTCGTCTCGACGACTTCTTTGCCGGTGGACGCAGCTTGGGCCGACGTCGGCGTCGAAACTGCCGTAGTTGCGCCGACCGACTTTTTGTTTTTGAGGTCGGTCACTTCGCGCTCGAGCTCGGTGTTGCGCTGCTGCAGCTGTTGGACAGCACGCTCGAGGCGCTCCAGCCGCTCAGCGTCGGAGGCGGTGCCGCTTTGAGCGGGCGCCGGGGTCGCCGCTAGCGTGACAGCTGCGAGTGCGGCAAAAAGGAGCGGCTTGGACATATGTGGTGTGGCATATGCGGCTGCGACTCGCATGGCAAGCAAAGCGCCTTCACAATGCGCTGTGAAGCACGAACGGCGGCGCCTTTAGCACATCCGACCAGTCCCCCGCGCCATGCGCGAGAACGAGGCGGGTTGTTCGGGACCGCAAGGGCCGAGGTCTAGCAGCAGCTACCGCCGTCGCAACATTGTGACGCGTCGGTCGTGGCGCTGTAATCCAAACCTTTCGTTTCACGGGGATGCCGCAGCGCCGTGCGCGAGCAGTCGAACGGCTTCGCCTCATCTAACGGCACCGAAGCGAGCGGCTCGATGAATTCGAAATACTCCGCGTAAGGCGCTTTCCGATAGATGTTGAACGTCTTATCGCAAACGGCATAGCGCCGGCCGCGCTCCATGCGGTGGTTATCGTCGTCCAGCACTTCCTTGAAAGGTCCGCGATAAACGACGGCCTGATTCCGCTCGACGCAGGGACCTTGCTTGCCCTTAAAAGCTTCGATCGTAACGGAGCGGAATTCGATTCCTTCGACCGTTTGCCACGGCTCGCTGTCGCGCTTCAAGATCTGCACCCCGTAGAATCCCGCAGCGGTGAATGCTTCGACGAAGCCTTCTTCCGTGAGTGCACCGGAGATGCAGCCGCTCCAGAGCTCCGCGTCCTGCTGCAAGTGCTCGGGCACTTCTTCGTCGCTCACGATGTCGGAAATCACGGCACGCCCGCCGATTTTCAGCACACGAAAGATCTCTTCGAACATCTGCCGCTTCGCCTTCGCTTCGACGAGATTCAAGACGCAATTGGAGACCACAACATCGACTGAGTTATCAGCGACGAGCGGATGTTTGACGCGAAGTTCCTGCGCAAGCTCGTCAGCAGCGAGGAATGACGCGACGTCGCTGATCGGACGCTGCTTCAGGTCCGCGTCGAGCCGCTCGAGATCCAGTGCGAGATCCTGGATGCGCCCTTTGCGAAACTCGACATTTGCGTAGCCGATTCGCTCCGCCACGATAGGCGCGTTCGTCCGCGCAACGTTCAGCATCTCATCCGTCATATCGACGCCGATGACCTTGCCTTCAGCGCCCACGACTTGCGCCGCGATGAAACAAATCTTGCCAGTGCCGCTTCCGAGATCGAGCACTGTCTCGCCCGCACGCAGATACTTGCTTGGGTCGCCGCAGCCGTAATCGCGCTCGATTACTTCCTGTGGAATCACCTTCAGGTATTCCGGGTTGTAATCGACCGGGCAGCAGAGCTTCGCTTCGGCTGCCTGGGCGCCGGCGGCATACCGTTCACGGACGGCGGATTCAGCGGCAATTATTTTCATCAGGTATTGAATAGAGGATGCGGCGGTGGGGCGTAAGAACCGCGTGCGACAATATTATTCCACGATCACGGCCAAACAGCGATTCTGACTACGTCCGCATTAAAAGAACGGATGCTCGCGGGCAAGCGTTTTCCCCTTGTGAGCGAGGTTTCGGCAGTGTCGCACCGCTCCTTGTGCTAGGCTGTTGACGGATGTTTTTGCCAAATCAGAAGGTGGTCTGCGTCGATGGGAAGTTTCCGCTTGGGATCGAGAAGCTTTATTCCGAGCTGCCGAAAGAGGGGAGCACGTACACCATTCGCGACATCGTTCCGGGGGTTGGGCTGACCGGTGAAGAGGGTGAGGTCGCAGTTTACTTGATCGAGATCAGAGGCCCACTGAATGCGCACGGCATTGAGCGCGGATTTCGCGCCGATCGTTTCGCGCCTTTGTCGACGATCGAAGAGGAAGCGGAAGAAGAACTTCCGATGTCGATGCCGGAGCTTGTGCCGGCTTAACCGCCGTTGGGCAGTCGTCGCGCAAAAGCCCGCGCTGCTTCAGCTGTTGCGTTAGTTCCGGCTTGCTCCTCGCGCGGGGGTGGAACCTATTGAGCGCAAGTGAGCACCTTGCGCCTCGGGGTTAATATCGATCACGTCGCGACGCTGCGGCAGGCGCGTTATGCGACGATGCCGGAGTCGAAGAACGCCGAGCCGGATCCGATTGCGATTGCCAGCATCTGCGAGCGGGCGGGCGCGAGCGGGATCACCGCACATCTCCGTGCCGATCGCCGTCACATGCAGGATCGAGATCTCGAACGCCTGCGCGAAAACGTCATCACGAAGCTCAACCTTGAGATGGGGAACACGCCGGAGATCGTCGATTTCGCGCTCCGCATTATTCCCGACGAAGTGTGCCTGGTGCCGGAGACGCGCGAGGAAATCACCACCGAAGGCGGGCTCGACCTTATCGCTCATCGTCGCGAACTCGCGCCGACGGTGAAGCGTCTGCACGCGGCTGGTATTCGCGTCAGCATGTTCATCGATCCGGTGCGGGAGCAGATCGACGCCGCTGCCGAACTCGAGGCGGAGATCGTGGAACTGCACACCGGCAAGTTGGCAAATGCGTTCACCGAGAAGGTGGAGCGCCAGGAATTGGATCGTCTTCGCGACGCAGCGCAGCGGGCTTCGAACTTCAACCTGCAGGTGAATGCAGGCCACGGAATCAATTACCGCAACATCGCGCTGATCCACAAAATCCCGCACCTGCTGGAGTTGAACATCGGGCACTCAATCGTCGCGCGTGCAGTCTTCGTCGGTTTCGAAGCGGCCGTGCGCGAGATGCTCTCGGCGATGGAGAACTACAAGGGATGAGTGTTATCGGCACCGGTGTCGACATTGTGGAGACGGTGCGCATTCAGCATTCGCTCGATCGTTTCGCTGAACGCTTTCTCCACCGCGTCTTCACGGCCGGCGAAATCGAATATTGCCAATCCATGAAGTATCCGGCGCGCCATTTTGCAGCGCGGTTCGCGGCGAAAGAAGCGGTGTCGAAAGCGTTCGGCACCGGGATCGGGCACGCGATGGGCTGGCGCGATATCGATGTTCACCGCGAAGGCAGCGGGCAGCCATTCGTGACCCTCGCTGGCGGTGCCAAAGAGCTCGCAGGTGAGCGGGCGGTCACCGGGGTCTGGATTAGTCTCAGCCACACCGAGCATCATGCCGTGGCGATGGCGGTGATCGAGGCTTAGAAGAACGATCCTGTAGCGGCGGTCTATGACCGCCGAATTTCCGAACCGCGAGCGAAAACGGCGCTGGCAGATCACCGCTTCCGGAGGCTGATGTTCCTCGCCGGGCTCACTGCCCGGAAGCTCGGTCGTTAGTTATTCCCAGCGATCGCGAGGACGATCAGCAGCACGATGATGATCGCGATGACCAGGAACGTGATCTTCACCCAGCTTTTCGGGTATTTGCCCGCGAGTGTGCCGGTGTAGCCATTCGCGATGACGCGGAACGTGCGCGCGCCGTATTGATAAGTCAGCAGCCAGACCGGCAACAGTACGTGTTTGAACGTCTGCGCGCTGTGTTCGGCGGCGACATCGAGGTTGCGATAAGTGTCGCCAGGAACTTGCTCGGCGCACATCTGCCGCAACTTCGCCTCCATCGCTTCACGCGAGTTCGCCGCGGCCGCCGCGAGGTCGATCTGATATTGTTCGACGACCCAACCGGAGACGTAGGCCGCGTCATACGGCGCGAGTTCTCCTGTGGGAAACGGCTCGACCTTGCGCAGCAGTGGCGCCGGCACGCCTTGGGAAGCGGGCACTAATTCATCGTCGAAGAAATGATCGAGAGCGCCGCTCGCCGGCACCCAGCGTGTGTGCTGCACCTGGCGCGTTTGCTCGCGCCCGTTCGAGTCCGTGTAGGTCTCGGTCGTGTAGTAGTAATGCCCGGCGTCCGCGGTCCACTCGGCCGAGACCTGCGCATCGAACGTCCAATACGGCAGATAAATTCCGTGAACTCTGTCGGTGAACGCGGCGTTCCTCAGCCGGTTCGGCGCGAACCAGCGACTGCGATACCACTTGTGCACGCGATCGCGCACTTCGCTTTCGCTCAGCTTAAACGGCAGCAGACTCTCAGGCCGGATCGGCGCTTCGGTCTGATCGTATGGCACCAGAGCTGGTGAGCCGCAGAAGTCGCAGTTCTGCGCCACGCGCTCCGGTTTGAACACCGAGATCGCCTGGCAATTCTGGCACTTCACGGAACGCGTCGGCGTCTGCCAGCCACGCTCATCCGTCGGCATCTTGCTCAGGGCTTCGGCAAGATCCAGCTCTTGCACGCCGCCTTCTGCCGGAGCGGCTGGCGGCTGCATCGGCGAGACCGTTCCGCAGAAGGTGCAGACCAGCGCCTGTTTAGCGGGCGACCACGCGGCCGAGCCACCACAGGCCGGACATTCGAACCGCTGTTGCGCGGTAACGTCGGCCATCAGCTCTGGAGGAAAGCAGCTAGCGCGGCGCGCGTGATGCGATAGGTGGAACCGATTTTCTTGCCCTTCAAATCGCCGGCTTCGAGGCTTTGCATCACATCAGCTTCAGTGACGCCGAGCGCTTCCGCCGCCTGCGCGGGCGTCAGCAACTCCGGCATCGCCGGTGACGTTGCGGCTGCCGGTGCCGTTGCGTTCGCTGCACCCGATGGCGCAGTTGATTGCAGCGACGATTGCTGCTGGATGATCTGATTCGCCATCGCGATGCCGACCGCCATCTCCGTAGCGGCACCGCCGGCGCTGCCCCCTTTCTCCATTCCCTGCGCCATCTGGAACTTCACGAAGTCATTTAGGTTCCCGACTGCGGCCATGCTGGAGCGTTTATCGATCGCGGCTTCGACTTCTGGCGGAACACTGACGTTCTCGAGAATGAAGCTCGCGATTTCGATGCCGTATTTCGCCTGGATGATTGGATTGATCAGTGGGAGGAGCGCTTCGCCGACTTCCTGATAACGCGCGGCGACATCGAGCACCGGCACCTTCGCAGTAGCGAGCGCATCACTGAAGACACTCACGATGCGCGAACGCATTGCGTCGGTAAATTCTTCGAGGCGGAAATTCTGATCCGAACCAGCAACTTCCTTCAGCATCAACTTCGGGTCTGACACGCGGAAATCGTAGCTGCCGAACGCGCGCACGCGGACGATCCCGAAATCCTGATCGCGCATCATAATCGGGTTCGCCGTGCCCCATTTGTTGCCGGTAAAAAGCCGCGTCGTGACGTAGTAAACGTCCGCTTTGAACGGGGAGTTGAACGCGTATTTCCACGATTTAAGCGTCGTGAGAATCGGGATGTTATCCGTGGTGAGCGTGTGCTTGCCCGGGCCGAGGGTGTCGCCGAATTCACCGAGATAAACGAATTGCGCGACCTGCGATTCACGCACGATTAGCTGCGCGCCGTTTTTGATTTCCTTGTCCTCATCCGGAAAGCGGAAGGAAATGGTGTCGCGTGAGTCGTCGGTCCATTCGATTACGTCGATCGCTTGTCCGCGGAGGAAATTCATCAGTGCCATAGTGCTTTGCTTCTTTCAGCTCGGGTGGATTTGAGCGGTGAACTGGATGGTAGCCGTCCACGCGAAAACGGAAAGGATTCTTGCAGCTCGCGTTCAGCTTCCGACGAGGAGTTTGACCGGAGCGACGGCGCAACGAGGTTTTCGTGATGAAGAAACTCGCGCTGTCCTTGCTCCTTGT
>JBHENE010000203.1:0-7611 GCA_046262215.1 Chthoniobacterales bacterium
GATTATCGCATCGCGCTAATCGACCTCGGAATGGTTGGCCGAATCATGCCGGGATTGCAGGAGTCGCTCTTGCAGCTTTTGCTCGCAATCGCGGAGGGACGGGGCGATGACGCGGCTGATATCGCGATCAAGATTGGGGAACGCCGGGAGGATTTCGATGAGACGCAGTTCCGGAGACGAGTAGGAGAAATCGTCGCCACGCAGCAAGGGGCGACAGTCGAACAGATGCAGGTGGGTCGACTCGTGCTGGAGGTGACGCAGATCGCCGGCGCCAGCAGCATTCGCCCTCCAGCCGAGCTGACGATGCTTGGCAAAACCCTGCTCAACCTCGATCAAGTCGGACGCACGATTGAGCCGCAGTTCGATCCCAACGCCGCCATCCGCCGGAACGCCGCGCAGATCATGCAACAGCGGCTGATGAAAAGCCTCTCCCCTGGCAATCTCTTCAGCGGCGTCCTCGAGCTAAAAGATTTGCTGCAGCGCCTGCCCGCTCGCATCAACAAGATCATCGACGCGATCGCGAATAACGAGCTGAAAGTCTCCGTGGACGCTATCGATGAGAAAACGCTCGTCGTCGGTTTTCAAAAAGTAGCCAATCGCATCACGGTCGGTTTGATCATTGCCGCTCTCATTGTCGGTGCCGCGATGCTGATGCGTGTCGAGACCACCTTTCGCATCTGGGGTTATCCCGGTCTGGCGATTCTGCTCTTCCTCGGGGCCGCCGGCGCCGGCATTGTCCTCCTGGTCAATATCCTATTCTACGACAGGTCGGATAAGGACTGAGGAGCCCTCTCGGGTAGGGTGGGCGTCCCGCCCGCCGGTGAAGGCGTCTCGCCTGAACGAACTTTCGACCACGCCAAAGTGCGCGAACGCGAGACGCGTTCGCCGGCGGGCAAGATGCCCACCCTACCCGATCGGTGGTGGCGGAGCTGCCGGCACCGGTCCGGTGCCGCGCCGCAGCGTCGAGTTGCGATAGCCGTAGAGGAAATATACGGCCAGCCCCAGCGCCAGCCAGATGCCGAACCGCTCCCACGCGTGTGTCGGCAATCCCTTCATTACGTAGAGACACGCAGCCGCTCCCGCGACCGAGACAAATGGCAACGCGGGAACACGGAATGGTCGTGGCCGCGTGCGATCCGAAAACCGCAGCACCAGCACGCCGACGCAGACAATCGCGAAGGCTGAGAGTGTGCCGATGTTCGTTAAATCATAAATTTCGTTCTCATCCGCTACGAGCGCGCCGCACGCCACCGCGATTCCCGTCAGCACCGTTGTCACATGCGGTGTGCGATATTTCGGGTGCACCTTTGCCGCCCACCTCGGCAGCAGACCATCACGAGCCATGGCGAAGAAAATCCGCGGCTGCCCGTATTGAAAAACCAGCAACACTGCCGTGAGCGAGACCACCGCGCCAAACGCCACGATCCAGCTCGCCGTCGGCAGCCCCGCCAGCTCGAGGGCGCGCGCGAGCGGATCCGCTGACTTGAGCTGCGTAAACGGCACAATGCCGGTCGCCACTGCGCCGACAATAACGTAAATCAGCGTGCAGATTCCCAGCCCGGCGAGAATGCCGATCGGCATGTTTCGCTGCGGGTTTTTCGTTTCCTCGGCCGCGGTCGAGATCGCATCGAAGCCGATGTAGGCGAAGAAGACAATCGCGGCGCCCTGGTGAATGCCAGCCCATCCGTTCGGCGCGAACGGCTTGTAGTTCGCCATGTCGACGTGCATCACGCCGACTCCGATGAAGAGCGCGAGCACCAGCAGCTTCACCACCACCATAATGTTGTTCGCGCGCGCGCTCTCGCGCACCCCGAGATAAAGCAACCACGTGATCAGTGCCACGATGCAAAAGGCCGGCACATTCAACAGCACCGGAACGCCTGCAATCCGCGGCGCCGTCTGCAGCAGCGCATGCACCGCTGGATCGCTGCTCAGGAGCGCGGTGCGATACCCGTGTGTAAGATACTCCGGCAGGACGATGCCGAATCCCGACAAGAGCGAGGTGAAATAACCGCTCCACGCGATGGCGACAGCGATGTTGCCCACCGCGTATTCCAAAATCAGGTCCCAGCCGATAATCCACGCCACCAGCTCGCCGAGCGTCGCGTAGGAATAGGCGTAGGCGCTGCCCGCCTGCGGAATCATCGCTGCCAGCTCGGCATAACAAAGCGCAGCCAAACCGCACACCACGCCCAGAAGCACAAACGACAGAATCAACGCCGGCCCGGCGCCAAGCCGCACCACCTGCCCGTTGGCAAGCGTCTCACCGGCGGCCGCCGTTCCGATGGAGGAAAAAATACCGGCGCCGATAACCGCGCCGATCGCGAGCATGATCAGGTCGCCCGCGCCGAGCACCCGTCGCAGCCCCTGCGGATTTTCACCTTCCGCGAGCAGCTCCGCGATCGGCTTGCGCGAGAAGAGCGATGACGCCACGGCACCGGTATCGCGATTCGGCGTGCACCGGTCAATGCTTCATTTGCGACGGGTTGATGTGCGCTTGTGGCGGCTCGGCGCGGCTGCTACATCGGGGTTATGGGGCGCCAATGGCTGCACGCGAAGCGCGAAGTGGCTGGTCTCAAAAAGGGCCAGATCACCGGCAAGCTGGTGAAGGAAATCATGGTGGCCGCGAAAATGGGCGGCGCCGATCCGCACAGCAACGCGCGCCTCTTCGCGGCCGTGGAAAAGGCGCGGAAGGCGAGCGTCTCGCGTGACGTGATCGAGCGGGCGATCAAGAAGGGTGCGGGCGTGGGCGGCGAGAAGCTGATGATGGAGCACGTTGTTTTTGAAGGTTATGCGCCGCACAAGGTGCCGATCATCGTTGAGATCCTGACGGACAATAATAACCGCACCGCGCCTGAGATTCGGGTGCTGTTCAAAAAAGGCGGGCAGCTCGGCGCCCCCGGCAGCAACAAATTCCTGTTCGACCATGTCGGCCTGGTGGAGGCACATCATCCCGATGCGGCGGCGGACATTGAAGCGGCCGCGATTGAGGCCGGGGCCCAAAACGTGGAGCCACTCTCGTCCGCGGAAAGCGACGACATCCCGCAAGGAGCTACAGGCGCACGCTTCACCACCGAGCGCGTCGACCTGCACAGTGTTTCTCAATGGCTGGCGCAGAATGGCTGGACGGTGGTGACGAGCGAGCTGGGCTATATCGCGAAAAGTCATCCCGATCTTACCGAAGAGCAGCGTGCAGAAACGGGCGAATTTCTGCAGACGCTTGAAGATCATGACGACGTGCATCGCGTCTGGGCTGCATTGTGACATCTCTTGTAGCGACGCCGCTCTGTCGGCGTAACATGCAGTGCCTCCAGTCCGCGTCCTTTACGGCGACAGAGCGCCGTCGCTACACCATCGACGAGTGCGCCTTAATCCCCTAACGTGAGGCCGCAATGGCCGAAGAAACCACACAGTTCATCATCGGCGACGCCGCCGCGGATGCCTTGGGCCAGCCGCGGAAGCGCCGCTTCTTCGGGAGAGGCAGGAAAGACAAGAACGCAGCCGCGCGGTTGACGAACTGTGAGAACTGCGGCGCACCGCTCACCGGCGAGTATTGCGCCAGCTGCGGGCAGCACGCGATCGATTATCGCCGCTCGCTCTGGCGCGTGCTGGTCGATGCGGCGGATTCATTTCTGAACTGGGACACTAAATTCCTGAAGACGGTAGGTGTCCTCCTCACCCGGCCCGGCAGACTAACGAACGAGTTCAACGCCGGCCGCCGTGTCCGCTACGTGCATCCGCTCCGTCTCTACCTGCTTGCCAGTATCATTTTCTTTCTGATGGCGAAACTAGTGCACCTGGGCGATTCGAAAGGAGTCGAACTAACGCCGAAGGACCGCGCCGAAGTCGAGGCCGCGTTCGCGCGGCTCACGGCGCCGGACTCGGTCCTGACGCCTGAACAAAGGGCAAGAATTGAGGCCGCGCGCGCGAAGTTCCTTGCTTCCGATGCCACCGATAAGTCGGAGGAGCGCCAGAAGTTCGATGAAGCTGTGCTGCGATTGCCGCGCTTTGCCGAGAAGAAGGAGCTGAAACCGAAGGACCTGGTTAAGCTGGAGGCAACGCTTAATCGGATCGACGGCGCGAACGCACCGCCCCCCGATTCTCCCGCCGCAGCGGTTCCCGGGACTGAGCCTCCGCCGGCCATGCCCGAGTCGCCGGGCCCGCCAAAACCGCGTGCCATGGTCCAGTTCACCGATGAAGCTGAGCTCGCGACAAAGTCGCCGTTCGAGAGGTGGTTCGAAAGCCGGGTCAAGGCGAAGATCGGGGAGGACGGCACGAACGCGCAGCTCTTTCTGGAAACACTGCGGAACAACATCCCGACAATGATGCTCTGTTGCATTCCGCTGTTCGCTTTCGTCTTGAAGGTGCTCTACCTCCGCCAGCGACGGTTTTACGTCGAGCACCTCGTCTACGCGCTGCACATTCACACCTTCGCCTACGTCGCTGTTGTGGTAATTACGTTGATCGGCATGGGCGCGCAGCGCTGGTTCCCAGGGTTGCAGGAGCTGCTCGTTATCGGCCTCTCGTTCGTCGTCGTCGGGCAGGTGTTCGTCTCGATTCGCCGCGTTTATCGCCAGGGCTGGTTTATGACCACGTTCAAGTTCGTGGCTGGTGGAGTTGCTTATTTTATCATCCTGGTCCTCGCGGTGGGAGCGACGGCTTTCGTGACGCTGCTCCTGCCCTGACATTCCGCGGAGCCCACGCTCCTGCGCCTTGCTAGGCTACCATCGCGCGCGCCTGCTCGAGAGCTTCCGGGATTTTCGACGGATCCTTTCCAGCGCCGCGTGCACCGTCGGCTTTTCCCCCGCCCTTTCCGCCCACAATCGGGGCGATCCGCTGAATGATCTCGTTTGCGCGAACCGTCGTCGTCCGGTTCTTCGGCACAACGGCAACAAGATCAACGCGGCCATTGGTCGCGCCAGCGAGAACGATTGGGACCGCAATTTTCGTCTTCAAGGCATCGGCCACCGCCTGGAGCAAGCCGCCGTCAGCGTTTGCGATCTCGGTGACGCATGAGCTCGCATTCGAATGAGAGGCCGCCAACTCGCTCGCAATCGCCGCCGCCCGCGTGCGCAACTCCGCTTCCGCGGCTTTTGCCTGTTGCTTCTCCCATTCCTGTACTTCGGTTTCCAGCTGCCGCAGCCGCGATGCGCGTGCTTCGATCGATTGCACAGCCGTTTCACTATTAGTCTGGTCAAAGCCCGGCATCGCTTTGATGCCCGGCTTCTTGCGCGAGAAGATTTCGAATTTCTCCTGCTGCCGCGCCCCTTCCTGCCGTGCCCAGGTCAGGACTTCGTCGCCCGCTACCGCTTCGATCCGGCGCGTTCCCGCCGCGATGGCCGATTCGCTGATGATCTTGAACCACCGGATCTCCCCTGTCGCGCGCACGTGCGTGCCGCCACACAATTCCATCGAGTAGCCGTTGAGCGCTTCCGGGTCGCCGCCGATCTGCACCACGCGCACCATCTCACCGTACTTCTCGCCAAAAAATTGCTGAATGTCCGAACGCTTCTTCGCCTGCGCGTACGGAATCTCGATCCACGAAACGTTCGCGTTCTCCGCGATTCGCTCGTTCACCAGCTTCTCCACATCCCCCACTTGCTGATACGTGAGCGCCGCGCTCGAAAAATCGAAAGTCAACTTCTCCGCCCCGACGTAGCTTCCTTTCTGGACCGCCTCGCGCGAAACGATCTCGTGCAACGCCCAGTGCAGCAGATGTGTAACGGTGTGATGGCGCTCGATTGGATTTCGACGCGCCGCATCGACTGAGACGCGGACGCCTTCGCCGGGCTCCGGCGCACGTCCTTCGACTAAGGCGCTGATGTGAACGAAAACCTCGCCGCGCTTCTGTGTGTCGGCAATCTTCAGCCGACCAGCCTCAGCGCGATCGGGGCCGGGCACGTAGAGGAAACCAGCATCGCCTACCTGTCCACCCATCTCGGCATAGCAAGCCGTCCGATCGAGCACAATGTTCAACTCGTTAGGCGCGCGTCCAGGCAGTACCGCCTCGACGACTGCTTCGCTCTCCAGCACGTCGTAGCCGAGGAACTCCGTTGGCTTCACGTCGAGCTTGCCGTCTTCGACGCTGATCGCCTGCTTCTTTTGTGCTCTTCGCGCCCGTTCACGCTGGTCCTCCATCAGCTTCTCGAAACCTGCTACGTCGACCATCAGTCCACGTTCGCGCGCCATCAGTTCGGTGAGATCCAGCGGAAATCCCTGCTCATCATACAATCGAAACGCGAATTCCCCTGGGATGACGCCCGTTTCGGGTAGGGTGGGCGTCTCGCCCGCCGGTTCGGGCATCTTGCCCGAACGATCTTCCTGCGTCCAAACCCACGGGTACTCTGTCCCGAGACCCTCCCGCTCCGGATTTGTGACGATGTAGCGAAACTTCTCCTCCAAGTCACGATCTCCGCGGACGTATCGATCAAACCGCTCCTGCTCCCATACGATGCCTTTGGTGCCTTCGACCTTGTTAATCTCCTTTGCCGTGAACGATTTGATCGAATGCATCAATTCGCCAAGCGACCAGAAAACAGCCTCGCCTTGTTCGTTCTGCTCCTTCACCCAGGGCTGCAGAAGGATGTGGACATGGTCTGGCATCACGCACGCAGCGATGAGCGTGTAGCGCGAGTTGTCGAAATGCCGCAGCGCGTTGAGGACGATGGTGCGCGAGGTGGGACGCAGTGTGCGGCGCCCGGCGGTGGAGATGGTGGGGGCGTAGATCGCCCATGGTTGCTCGAAATGCGGGAGGCGACGGCGGCGAGTGTAATTGGCGGCTTGCGCATGATCGACAGTTCGTTCGGGCAGGATGCCCGAACCGGCGGGCGAGACGCCCACCGTACCCGAGAGACGTACGACCTCGCGTTCGAACAGTTCGATGCCACGATCTAGCGTCTTGTTGAATGATTCTTCTTCGCGAGAAATCGTATTGCGCACAAGCTGCTGCTTCACTCGCACTTCCGGGAAGACGCCGCCCACCGTGCGGATCACGATCTCGACGACTTTGTAGAAGAACGGCTCGTGAAAACCCAGCGTGCGGCCGTAGCGCACCGCACGGCGCAGGATGCGCCGCAACACGTAACCGCGGCCTTCGTTGCTCGGCTGAATCCCATCAGCAATCGCGAAGCTTAAGGTGCGGATGTGATCCGCGATGACGCGGAAAGCGATGTCGATCTTTTCCTGCTCGGTGTCGCCGGTGCTACCCGCTCTCGGCAGCGTCGAACCGTAGCGTTTCCCGCTCAGCGTCTCGAGGTCGTCGAAAATCGGGCGGAACACGTCGGTCTCGTAATTTGAGATCGGGCGCGAGAAGTCGGTGAAATTATTTGTGCCCTGAATCATCGCGCTCACGCGCTCGAAGCCCATACCAGTGTCGACGTGGCGCTGCGGCAGCGGGGAGAAGGTGCCGTCGGCGTTCGCGTTAAACTGGATGAAAACGAGGTTCCAAATCTCGATGCAGCGCGGATCGCCGGCGTTAACCAGCGCCCCGTTCGTGTCACCGGCCGGTGTGAGATCGATGTGCAACTCGGAACACGGGCCGCAGGGGCCGGTGTCGCCCATCATCCAGAAGTTGTCCTTCTTGTTGCCGTTGACGATGTGAACGGCGGGATC
>JBHENE010000204.1:0-11315 GCA_046262215.1 Chthoniobacterales bacterium
ATCCCGTTGCAAACCTCGCGTTTCAACCTCGTCGCCCTCTCCGCGCTCGTCGCTGCGGCCTGCGCCCTTCTCACCTCGTGCGGGACAACAAGGACAGCCTCGACGCATTCGCTTCCGCCGTATGAGCCGCCGATCGCGAAAACTGATTTCCAGAACGTTCGAACGACGGCTTACACCCACACCGAGGACGACCACCTCGCCTACGGAGCGCACAACGCCCTCGGCGGGGTTCTGCAAACCGCCACGGTGCCCGCCGATTCGGATCGCACCCTGCGCGCGTTGCCGGTGACTTCCGCCTGGAGCGCGAACGACGAGATGACGTTCGTCGCGATGTCGCGCGAGAAAAAAGCCGCGCACGCGAAGAAAGAAAAGAAAGAGAAGGCGAGAGAAGCGAAAGCCGCAAAAAAAGAGAAGGCGGCAAAGACAGCCAAAGCTGCCAAGGCGGCCAAGGGCAAACACGAGAAGATTGCGAAGGCGACTCGCGTGCATCACGTCGAGCCACCACGCATCGGCAGCGCCGCGGCCGATTGGTCGCGCTGGCCAGTAGGCACGACCTTCCGCGTGCTCTCAACGGGCCAAACTTACCGCGTTGACGACTACGGCTGGGCGCTGGCCGGCCGCAACACCATTGACCTCTACATGGGCAGCCGTCGTGACATGAACAACTGGGGCGTGCGGCATGAACAGATTCAGGTGTTGCACTGGGGCGACGCCGCGCAAAGCCTCGCGCTGCTCGAGCAGCGGGCGCGATTCAAACATTGCCGCCGGATGGCGCTCGAGTTGCAGGGTCTGCATGACCAAGCAGCCGCACTTCACTAGCAGCCACTCCTCCGCGCACGGCGGCGGCGTTAACTCAGCTGCTTCGCGTAGCAAACACTTAGCGGGTCGTCCTTGTAGTCACCGAAACCAGCTATTCGCGTATAGCCGAGATTTTCGTACAAGCGGATCGCGGCGGGCTGCCGCAGGCCGGTCTCCAGCCGCGTCTCGCTAAAGCCGTTCTCGCGCGCGAGCTGCTCGAGCGCTCCCATGATCAGGCGCGCGATTTGTTGTCCGCGACGCTGCGGGACAACGTAGATGCGTTTCACTTCTGCGACCGTTTCGGTGAATGGCCGGATCGCGCCGCAGCCAACCGCTTCCCCTCTATCGCGCGCCAGCACGAACGCGGCGCGTGGCACTTCCATGCCGGGTAACTCCAGGCCGGAGGGGGCGTCGTTGCCGTAGATTTCGTCCACGTCGGCCCACATTGCGGTGAACAGGCGCTGGCTCGTAGCCGAACTGACGTCCGCGCGCTCCACTCGCACTTCCGATTCGGTAGGCATCATCGTCATTCCGAGCGGAGCGAAGCGTAGTCGAGGAACCCCGTGGAGCTACCAACGATTCTGCCACGGGGTCCCTCCACTTCGGTCGGGATGACAAACGGAGCTACGCCGCCCAATCCACCACGATCTTGCCGGACTGACCGGACTTCATCAGCTCGATGCCTTCGATGATGTCCTTGTAGCCGAAGTGGTGCGTAATCACCGGCGTGATATCGAGCCCACTCTGTAGCAGCGCAGTCATCTTGTACCACGTCTCGAACATCTCGCGGCCGTAGATGCCCTTGATCGTGAGGCCGTGGAAAACGACCAGGTTCCAATCGATCGCGGCGCTTCCCGGCATGATGCCGAGCATCGCGATCCGGCCGCCGTTCACCATTACGTCGAGCATGTCGGTAAACGCCTTCGGATTGCCCGACATCTCCAGACCGACATCGAATCCTTCCTTCATCCCGAGATCCTCCATCGCGTCCTGCAGCTTCGTTTCCCGCACGTCGATCGCGAGCGTCGCACCCATCTTCCGCGCGATGTCGAGGCGGTAAGGATTCACGTCTGTGATCACGACTTTCCGCGCGCCCGCCATCTTCGCGATCGGCACGGCCATGCAGCCGATTGGACCGGCGCCGGTGATAAGCACATCTTCGCCGACAAGATCGAATGACAACGCGGTGTGGACCGCATTCCCGAGCGGATCCGAGCACGAAATCACATCGAGTGAGATGCTCGGATCGCAGCGCCAGATGTTCGTTGAAGGCACGCTAACGAACTCCGCGAAACCTCCCGGTCGATTAACACCGATCCCTTTCGTGTTCGGGCAAAGGTGTCGCCGGCCGGCGAGGCAATTCCGGCAGTGACCGCAGACGATGTGACCTTCGGTCGTGACGAGCTCACCCTCCTTGAAGTCTTTCACCGCGCTGCCGACCTGATCGACCACGCCGACGAATTCGTGCCCGATGACGAGCGGCACCGGCACCGTTTTCTGTGCCCACGCGTCCCAGTTATAAATGTGAACATCCGTCCCGCAGATCGAAGCTTTCTGCACGCGGATTCGGACATCGTTCGGCCCGACCTCCGGCACCGGCACTTCCTGTAGTTCCACCCCCGGCTCGGAGCGCGCTTTCACCACCGCTGCCATTGTTTTGCTCACGCCGTTGAACGTAGGCAACGGTCTTAGCCGCGCAAAGCAGGCTTTCCCGAGTTCTTCGATGCTTGCGTTCAGCAGCCGGTTTCCGGAAGGTGGAAGTCTATGCCAGCTGTCGTGGACCGCGCGAATCCGAAGCCGGTCACCAAGAAGCTGACGTTCATCTTCCGCTTCGCGAGCACGATCGCGATGTGGTCGGTCGCCCTGCTGATCATTTTCTCCGGCTACGAGCTGGCGTTCTTTGGGTTAATCGCCGCGTTCGCCTTGCTCACGCTTTGGGAGTTTTACGGGATGCTCGATCACAAGGGCCTCCCGAACTTCAAGATCACCGCAATGATCTGCGCGAGTGTCATGCTCGTCGGCAGCTTCTACTACTTTTCAAAGGTCGGGCCGGCGCAATCCTATGACTTCGAAATGGCCGTGTTGCTCGGGTTTCTCCTGACGGTGTTCGCACGGCAAATGTTCGAGAGCCTGCGCGACGACGCGCCGCTCCGCACCATGGCATACACCCTCTTCGGACTGCTTTACGTCGTTTGGTTGTTCAACTTCATCACGAAGATCGTTTACGTCGTGCCGCGCTCGCCCGCCGGTGTGGTGCAGGGTCAATTCTACGTTTTCTACCTGATCGCGATCACGAAATTCAGCGACATGGGTGCTTACCTGACCGGCAGCGTGATCGGCAAGCACATGATGATTCCGCATATCAGCCCGAAGAAAACATGGGAAGGCTTCGCTGGAGCGCTGGCATTTTCGCTGCTCGCCAGCCTCGGTTTCTTTGCACTGATGCCTAACAAGTTATCCGCGCTGAACTGGACACACGCAACGGTGCTCGGCTTGCTGCTTGGGTTTGCGGCTGTCATCGGCGACTTGGCTGAATCAATCGTGAAACGCAGCACCGGCGTGAAAGATTCCGGCGATTTCCTGCCGGGCATCGGCGGCGCACTCGATCTGATCGATAGCCTGCTTTTCACCGCGCCATTACTCTTCTTCTACCTGCGGCTCGTCATTCGCGTGCCGTAGCGGACTTCTTCATTAGTGATGATGCGCAAACGCGTAGTCGTGCTCGGCGCGACCGGTTCGATCGGCGAGAGCGCCGCAAAGGTCGCGCGCGACATCCCCGACCGGATGGAGATCGTCGGGCTGGCGGCGCATTCGAGCGCCGCGAAATTAGCCGCCCAGGCGAATGAGTTTCGTCCTGCGGCGATCTGCATCGTCGACGAAACGAAGCTCGCCGAACTACGGAGCGCGCTCACCTATGCTCCTAAGATTTACGTCGGCGAAGCGGGCCTGTCGGAGATTGCCACGTTAGCCGACGCGGAGATGGTGCTCATCGCGGTCGTGGGCACCGGCGGCCTGCGGCCTGCGTTAGCTGCGATCGAAGCAGGCAAACACCTGGCAGTCGCCAGCAAGGAGATCCTCGTCATGGCTGGCGAGATCGTGATGTCAGCTGCCGACAAGAAAGGCGTCCGGATCCTCCCGGTCGATAGTGAGCACAACGCGATCTTTCAATGTCTTGCTGGCCAACCGTCGGAAGTGCGGCGGCTAATTTTAACTGCTTCGGGTGGGCCTTTCCGCGCAACACCAGCCGACCAGTTCGCCTCGATCACAGTCGAGCAGGCGCTGCGTCACCCAACCTGGAACATGGGCCCGAAGATCACGATCGATTCGGCGACGCTCTTCAACAAAGGCCTCGAGATGATCGAGGCGCGGTGGCTGTTCGGCGTCGAGATGTCGCGCGTCGAAGTCGTCGTGCACCCACAGAGTATCGTCCACTCGATGGTCGAGTTCACCGACGGCTCAGTGCTCGCGCAGATGAGTCATTCGGACATGTGTTTCCCGATTCAATACGCGGTCACCTGGCCGGAACGCGTCCCGAATTCCCTCGCGCCGCTCGATTTCGGGAAGGTGCAGAAGCTCGAATTCGCGACGCCACGCTACGATGACTTCCCCGCGTTGAATCTCGCGCGCCGAGCCGGCGAGACCGGCGGCACCCTGCCTGCTGTACTAAACGCCGCCAATGAAATTGCCGTCGCCGCATTTCTCGAAAAACGCATCTCATTTCCAGCTGTTTGGGAGCTGGTCGAGCAGGTCATGAATCGCCATGAGTCCATTGCGGACGCTGACCTCGATGCGATATTGGACGCCGATCAAGAGGCGCGCGCAGATGCCGTTGCCGCGGTCGGGCAACTGAATCGTTGATTCGCACATGATCCCGCAAATCCTCCGCGTCGTCTTCATTGCCGTCGAAGTCGTCATCCTCTTCAACCTGCTCATCATCGTGCATGAGATCGGGCATTTCCTGGCGGCCCGGTGGCGCGGACTTTTTATCGAAGGCTTCGGCATTTGGTTCGGCAAACCGATCTGGAAGAAGACGATCAACGGCGTCGAATACTCGTTAGGATCGCTGCCGTTCGGCGGTTTCGTGAAACTCCCGCAGCTCGCGCCGATGGACATCATCGAAGGCGAAGCCGACGTCGATCGCGCGAAGCTCCCGCAAATCTCCGCTCTCGATAAAATCATCGTCGCGATCGCAGGGCCGCTGTTCAGTCTGCTCCTCGCGCTTGCTTTCGCCTGCATCGTCTGGGTTGTCGGACATCCGACGAACGAATCGGACGTGACGACGGTAATCGGCTACGTCCCGATTAATTCGCCCGCTGGGAAAGCGGGTTTGTTGCCTGGCGATAAGATTCTAGAGGTCGATAACCAGAAGGTCCTGAAGTTCTCCGGGATGACGGATAGCGTGGTCTGGAATGTAGTCCGCAGCGAAGGCGCGACGATCCCGTTCAAGGTCGACCGCGGCGGCCAAATCCTCGATTTCTCGGTGGAGCCTTACAAGGCGGAGACGCGCGGCTGGCGGCGGAAGAGCGTGCGGCAGGTGATGATCTCGCCGGCACAAACGCCGATCATCGACACGGTCATTCCAGGATCGCCCGCGCAAGCAGCAGGCCTCGCGCACGGTGACATCGTCCGCGGCTTCAACGGCTCCCCGATCTACAGCCCGGCGGCGGTCGGTGATTACGTCGAGTCGCACCCTGACGAGCCGATCACGCTGCAAGTGATGCGCGGCGACAAACTGATGGAGCCGACGCTGCAGCCGAAGGTCCTCGATCCGAAAGACAAGGCACCGCGGCTCGGGATTTGGTGGGACGCCGATGGGCTCATGTCGGTCGCGCATCCAAGTCCGATTGAGCAGGTCTACAAGAGCATCACCGGCACGTTGAACACCCTTGGCGCCGTCGCCTCGCCGAAATCCGACGTGAAGCTGCAACACATGAGCGGCCCGGTCGGCATCATGCGCGTGTATTACATGTTGTTTCAGAGCGACCGCGGCTGGCAGCTCGCGCTTTGGTTCAGCGTCGTCCTAAACGTGAACCTCGCGATGTTGAACATGCTGCCGATCCCGGTGCTCGATGGTGGCCACATCGTGCTCGCGATCATCGAATCCGTGCGGCGTAAGCCCGTGAACACGCGAATTCTCGAGTTCGTGCAAACTGCCTGCGCCGTGCTCATCATCGGCTACATGGCATACGTGAGCTTCTTTGATATCGGCGATTGGTTCGGCCGCGATCCCGAAGCGCGCAAAGGCAAGACAACTCAGAAGCCGTAGCTCGGCTCGCGCCGTCGCCGTTGCGCGTGTTTCGCTGCAATCGTATCCTTCCGGTATGGTGTTCGAAGAGATTCGGAAGCTTTATCACGCGGCGCCGTTCAGACCGTTCGACATTGTCCTCGGCAACGGCCGCGCGATCCCAGTTGAACACCCTGAGTTTATGGCTTTGTCGCCGGACGAAGATGTCGTTGTCGTATTCGAATCCGACGGGCACTTGACCATCGACGTGCCGCTAATCGCGGCGTTGAAAGAACGCCGGAACGGCTCCGGAGCTCGCAAACGCAAGCGGTGAGCTACTGCGCAGATCCATTCCGTTACCGCCGTCGCGTCACACGCGAGGTGATGGTCGGCCGTGTCGGCGTCGGAGGTGCGAATCCGATCCGCGTCCAATCGATGATCACATGCGACACGATGGACACGGAAGCGTCAATCGCGCAGACGATGGAACTCGCTACGGGAGGGTGCGAGATCGTGCGCATCACTGCTCCGACCGTGAAAGACGCCGCGAATCTGCAGCACATTGTGCACGGTCTACGCGACCGCGGCTGCGATGTGCCGATCGTAGCCGACATTCATTTCAAACCTGAAGCGGCGATGGAAGCGGCGAAGTGGGTCGACAAAGTTCGCATCAATCCCGGCAATTACGCCGACTCGAAGAAGTTCAAAATCATCGAGTACACGGACGAGCAATACGCCGCAGAAATCGAGCGGATCCGTCAGCGTTTTACGCCGCTGGTGTTGCTGTCGAAAGAGCGCGGGATCGCAATGCGCATCGGCACGAATCACGGCTCGTTGTCGGATCGGATTCTGAACCGCTACGGCGACACGCCGCTCGGCATGGTCGAGAGCGCGCTCGAGTTCGCGCGGATCGCTCGCGAGCTCGACTACCACGCGTTCATCTTCTCGATGAAATCGAGCAACCCGAAGGTGATGATTAACGCTTACCGGTTGCTTGTCGCTCGACTGCAGCAGGAAGGGCGGGATTGGAACTATCCGATCCACCTCGGCGTGACGGAAGCAGGTGAAGGCGAAGATGCGCGCATCAAAAGCGCCATCGGGATTGGCTCGCTGTTGGAGGATGGAATCGGTGACACGATCCGGGTGTCACTCACTGAGGACAGCATTCACGAGATCCCCGTCGCGCAGGCGCTTGCGGCACCTTACAACGCGAGGCTTGGTGCAAGCGATGACGCCAGCGGCGTCGCTGGCGCCCCGCCGGTTTCGTACGATCCATTTTCATATCAACGGCGCCCCTCTGAGACTTTGCCATTAGCCGGCATCAAGGGAGATGCCGCGATGGGCGGCGAGGGAATTGTCCGCGTGATCGTGCGACAGGCGAGCTTCGACAAAGTCGCGCACAAGGTCGAACGAATGGGCGATTACCAGCCGGAGATTATCTACGAGGATGCAGACGTCGAAGAGCTTGATCCGCGCGACGATGTCGCCATTGAGCAGTTGAACGGCGCGGCTCATCCGCGGCTGGTCACCGTCAAAGACGGCACCGATTTGCCCGTCATCGCCGCTTTTAGATTGTTAGCGGCAAAGGCCCCGCCTCGTCACCCGATCCTGCTGAAGGATACGCTCGGTGCTGCCCGTGGCGCTGACTTCCTGCGAACGCTGTTAACTGCGTCGACGAACATTGGCTCACTGCTGTGCGACGGCATCGGCGACGCGATTCTCGTGCAGGGCGAAGAAGCCCCGGGGCAGGCGCTACGACTGAGCTACAACATCCTGCAGGCAGCCGGCACTCGCATTTTCAAAACCGATTACGTCGCGTGTCCTTCATGCGGACGAACGCTGTTCAACTTGCAGACCACGACGGCGCGGATCAAAGCCGCGACGTTACATTTGAAGGGCGTCAAAATCGCAGTGATGGGCTGCATCGTAAACGGTCCTGGCGAGATGGCGGATGCCGATTTCGGCTACGTCGGCGGCGCGCCCGGGAAGATCAATCTCTACGTCGGCAAGACGGCAGTGAAGTTCAACATTCCGGAAGCGGAAGCGGTCAACCGGTTGCAGGATCTAATTCGCGAACACGGGAAATGGATCGAGCCCATGGTGGGCGCGGAGCCAGTGCTCACTTGACCGGCGAGCCGCGCGGACACGTCATCCTGAGCGCAGTCGAAGGATCTCTCAACGACACCTGACGCTTCCTCGTGCCAGCACACGCAAATTGGAACCCACGCGCTCGTTGCCTTCGTGTGACGCACGCTGCGTAGGCGAGATCCTTCGGCCGTCTGCGCGGCTCAGGATGACGGACTTCGCTGCGCATTCGGCACATCAACGCGCTGCTTGTAACTCAGCTGGCGCGAGAGCAGCCAGCGCACGCCGAACATGTCGACCGTCGCGCGCACGGCGCGATTGCCGAGACCGTATTTGCTTACGCCGAACTGTCGCGCGCGATGATTTACGGGCACTTCGACCAGCGTGTAGCCGGCACCTTTCACGAGCGCGGGAATAAAACGGTGCATGCCTTTAAATGGCACGAGCGCATCGACACATTCGCGTCGCATCGCCTTCAGCGTGCAGCCGGTGTCGCGCACGCCGTCTTTCGTGAATCGGCTGCGGACGAAGTTCGCGATGCGGCTCGTTAGGCGCTTCACGGTTGTGTCCTTTCGGACGGCGCGATAACCGCAGACTAGATCGGCGCCGTTGTCGATCTCGCGCAGCAGTTTCGGTATGTCGGCGGGATCGTTCTGCAGATCGCCGTCGATCAGAACGGCAGCCGCACCGCGCGCAGCGTGCAAGCCGGCGTACATCGCTGCGCTTTGGCCGGCGTTGCGCTCGAACTGCAGCACGCGTACCTGCGGCCCTGACGCAATCTTCGCCACGGTAGCGTCACGCGATCCATCGTCGACGAAGATGATCTCGTAGTTCAATCCCGCGAGCGCGGCGGTGAGCTCAGCCTGCAGGAGCGGGACGTTTTCCTCTTCGTTAAAAAGCGGCACGACCACGGACACCGCTGGCGTCGAGGGCGCTTCGCTCATAACGGCAGCGTCCGATAGTTTTTGCAGACGAACACTTCAAACGTCCGCACAATCGCGCCGAAGCGACGAACCTCGATCGTGGCGAACTTCTCTGTTGATTCGAAGGCGCCGCGGATGCTGTGCGGTGCATCGTCTTTGCCCTTTGCCTGCACGAATAGCGCGGTGCGACCTTCAAACGGGTTCACGCCTTCCTCCGTATAGATGTCGCCTTCTGCAGGCGGATTCGCTCCTGTCGCGACGGTGAACTCGTCGTACCGCGGCCAGAACGAAAACTGGTTTGTGATGTCTTGCGATTCCGGGATGTAGACCGGCGGATGGCCGGCACCCTCGACGCGTTTATCGCGCAGGTAGAACGCGAACTCGGACGCGCGATCCCGTTCGTCGGCAATCATGAACACTCGCTGGCCAAGTTGTTTTTCGACATCAGCGCGCACCTGCTCGACCGCATGCGCAGCCGAACGCCAGCCGCGCATCCGGTCAGCAGGATCGCGCCGCGGAAAGGCGATGTGGCTGCTGCGGAGAAGATCCGTGTTCACAGCCAGCAGGCTCATCAGCAAACCGACGGCGAGCGCTGCGGCTGACCAGCGCATCAGCGCCGGACGCGACTCCATCCGCTCGCGCCAGTAGGAGCTCGCGAAGACGCCGAGGCTGAGGAAGGCGAGGCCGTCCCAATTGGGGTTCGCGGCGTCGTTGATCGAAAGGAGGAAGTAGAACGCGAAGACTGGCACGCCGAACCAAAGCAAGAACACGCCCTTAAACTGCTGGTTCGCCCGCCGCCATCCGCGGATGACCGCCCACGCGAGCCCAAGGAAGAGTAGCGGCGAGTAGACCCCAAAATGGACCCCGAGAAATGTCAGCAGTTCGAGTGGATTGAAGCTGGGTGCTTGATCAAGATTTCCGCGCGATTGGAGATGGCCGACGGTCGCCCATGCGTGCTGCGAATTCCAAAGCAGCGGCGGAATTGTGCATGCGGCAAAGACAACGAGCAGAAGATACAAACCCGGGCGACGGAACTCGCGCCGCAGCCTCGGAGTTAACGCGAGCACGAGCAGGATCGAGATCAGCTCAAGGGCGTTCGTGTATTTGCAGAGGAATCCGATGCCGATCAGCAGACCGGTGAGTGGCCAATGCCATGAGAAACTCGGGCTTTGCTCTGTCGCCAGCCAGAAGGTGTACATCGCCGCGACCCAGAAAAAGATCGAGAGCGGATCGATCGTCATGACGAAAGATCCGATGTTGAAGATCGGGGTTACGTTTAACGCGATCACCAGCCAGAAGCCGGTGCCTTCGCTGAAGAGCCGGCGCGCGAAGTAGTAGAGCAGCAGGCTCGTCCCGGCTCCGAGCACTGGGCTCCAAAATCGGACGCCGAACTCGTTCGCGCCGAAGACGGACGCGCTGGACCAAATCGCGAATGCGACGCCGGGCCCTTTGCTGAAGTAAGCGGGCGCGAGGCGTTCCGACCACATCCAGTAATGCGCCTCGTCGAACGACAAATCGGTCGTGCCGACGAGCGTGAGCCGGATGCCCGTGAGCGCGAGCAGAAAGAGCCAGACTGCGCGTGTGGTACTCAAAGCGCAGAAGTGCCGAGCAGGCGTGGATGGCGCTCGAATAAGGCGGGTGCCCAACGTGCGGCAGCCGCGCGCCACACTAGCTCGAACAGCGCCAGGAGCAGAAGCGCTTCACCCGCGGCCATGAACGCCGTCGCGACGACGTCGCTCGGCCAATGGGCCCCCAAATACACGCGGGAGTAGCCGATGATCGCCGCGACGATAAAGTACGCCCAGCCCCAGCGGCGGAAGAAGAGCATGCAGCACGTCGCGATCATGATGTTATCGGCCACGTGACCCGACGGAAATGAAGCGCCTGATTTCGACCGGTCAGTTTCATCGGAATAGTGCACGCGCGGCGTTTTGAAGAGGGTGAGAAACTTCGGCCGCGCTCTCTGCAGTTCCACCATTCGCACAGTTTGCGCCTGTTTCGGGCGCAGGCGTCCGACCACGGCTTTCAATGGTGGCACCACAAAGGTGTCGGAAGTCGCCAATGCTACCAGCACGCACAAAACGAACGCGCGTCCCTTGAATCCGCGAAAGATTAGCGCATACAGCACGACGAGGACGAGGAGCGGCTTCCAAATTTCGACGTCGCTGATCGCGGCCATGAACAAGTCGAGCGGCGGGCTCGTCCATCGCTCGTTGATAAGATGAAAAATCGCCTGATCCATCACGCCGCCACTGCCGCCAGCGGGGGCGGCCACGTTACGAAGC
>JBHENE010000205.1:0-5012 GCA_046262215.1 Chthoniobacterales bacterium
CCTGCCTGATCACCACGCCATCGCCTGAGAGCAGCACCCATTCGGTCTTCGTGCCGCCGCCATCGACACCGAGGACGCGCTTTTCTGCGTTCGATGTTCGATCAGCTTCGCCGGTCATCATTCGAGCCGCACTGCGGCAGCAAAGCTTATCGGCTCAACGCGAGCTCGCGCTCGTGTTCCGCACCTTCGGCAGGGAATCGCGGCTCCGACGCAGCTTTCCGACCAGCTGCGGTGAGCTCACCATCCGCCCCTTTTTCGGCAGCCAATCGCATGCCCACGAGCTTGCTGACGCCGCGCTCTTCCATCGTGACGCCGTAGAGCACATCGGCTTTCGCGATCGTGCGCTTGTTGTGGGTGATGATGATGAATTGGCTCTGTCCGATGAACCGATCAAGCATCTTGATGAAGCGGTTGATGTTCGATTCATCGAGCGGCGCATCCATTTCATCGAGGATGCAGAACGGGCTCGGACGCACCATGTAGATCGCGAAGAGCAACGCCACAGCCGTCATTGTGCGCTCGCCACCGGAGAGCAACGAGACGCTCTGCAATTGCTTGCCTGGGGGCTTCGCGACGATGTCGATGCCGCAGTTTAGCGGATCGCTTTCGTCGACGAGCGCGAGGTCCGCGCGACCGCCGCCAAAGAGCTCGGCGAACATCTCGCGAAAGTTGATCTTCACCTGCGCGAACGTTTCCGCGAAGAGCTTCTGCGTCGTGTTGTTGATCTTCGCGATGACGTCGAGCAGCTCCTTCCGTGACGCGGTCAGGTCGTTGTTTTGGGTCTCGAGAAAACGATGGCGCTCCTCGAGTTCGTCGTATTCCTGGACGGCGTCGAGATTCACCGGGCCCATGTTGTCGAGCTGGCGCGTGAGCTCAGCGATGATGGCTTCGAGCTGAGCGGGATCGAGCTCCGCATCTGATGCCGCGATTGCCGCGCTCGGTTCCTCCTCGATTTCCACTGCGACAGCTTCAGCGTCGACTGGTCGGCTGCGGCGCTTAAGCTGCACGCGCAATGTTTTCTGAAACGCGTAATGATCGCGGCTGAACTCGCGCAGATCGAGCTGGTAACGCCTCGTTACGTGCTCCAGTAGGTTGTCAGCGCGGAGTTGCACCTGCGTTTGGCGCACCTGCGCTTTGCCGCGGGTGTCGTGCAGCTCGTTCAACGCGGTGCGCATCGTCCGCAGCTCGGCTTCGAGACTGTTCACCGCCGCGAGCCGCGTGGAGCGTTCGTCAGCGATCGCCGCGACGTTATCCTCGGCAGCCGCGAGCTCTGCCGCTTGCGACGCAAGCGACGTTTCCGCCTGCTCGGATTCGATCGTTTGCAGCTCGAGTCGACGCTCGTAATTCGCGATGTCGGTCCGCCGTGCATCGATCAGTTCCACCAGCTCCGCTTCGCGCGCGGCCATCGGCTGCCGCTGGCTCAAGAGATTCTCCTGTCGCTGCCGTTCAGTCGCGACGGCGAGCCGCAACTCCTGCAGGGCAAAGGACGTCTCCTCCTCCTGCAGGCGCGCCTGGTCGCTCGCGTCCGCCGCAGCTGCCCGACGGCTTTGCCCCTCGTCTGTCTCAGCGGTTAAGCGCTCGAGTTCTGCCTCAAGCTCTGAGATGCGATGATCAGCAAAACCGGTCTGCTGCTCGAGCGTCGTGCGCTCTGTTTGCAAATGACGCAGTCGCTCATCGGCCGCTCGCAGTTCGTGGCCGAGGAGCAACAGCCGCGCAGCAGAGTTCGATTGGCTAACGTGCGCCGCTTGGTGGCGAGCGCGAGAGTCTGTCAATTCAACACGCGATGAATCGACCTGCGCGGTGGCGTTGTCGCAACGCCGTTGCGCGGCAGCGAGCTCGTGTTCGAGATCTGCAACTGCTGCCGCCGTCTCGCTAATCAAAGCTTTCCGACCGAGCAATGATTCGGTAGCCGTCGTCGTCGTGCCGCCGAAGACAACGCCAGCCGTCGAGATGAATTCGCCGGTGAACGTCGCGAACTGCAGCACCGAATGTTCGCGCTTCAGGCGGAGCGCCGTCTCGAGATCGGCGACGATAACGACGCCGCGCAAGATGCGCCGGACAAGCGGCGCGAGCGCTTCCGGCGCGGTGACTTTGTCGACCGCCCACGCGACGGCACCTGCGGGCAAATCAACGAGGTGATCATCGCCGCCGGCGGGGGTCAGGTTCGCGAGCGCGAGAGCTGCTTGGCCGAGATTGTTGCTCGTGACGTGGCGAAGAATTTCGCCCGCGAGCGCGCCATCCTGCAGCACGACTGCGTGCATGTTGCGGCCGAACGCGGCCTCAAGCGGCGCGATGTATTCGCGATCGACGTCGAGGCTCGAGACTAATGCGCCGCCCAGCGCCGGCCGAATGCGGTCCGCATCATCGAGACCTTTGAGCACTGCCTGCGAACCTTTCGCGAGACCTTCGCCTTCTTCATTAAGCTGGCGCAAAATTTCGAGGCGTGACTCCTTCTCGGCGATGCTCCGCTCGATCCGGAAGGCGTCCTTCTCGGCATCCGCGAGGGATTGTTGCTGCGCATGCAGTTGTTCCTCAGCAGCACGCAGCACCTCGAAGAGACTCTCGACCGTCGCTTGCTCGATATCGGCGGCAGCTTTTGCGCCGTCGACTGCCGACTGCGCTTCGTCGCGCGCGGCGGTCGCGGCGGTGATTTCGTTCCCGAGCTCCGCGATCCGAGCAGCGGTCGCATCACGCCGTGTCTTCGTCCCGGCGAGTTCATCGCCAAGCGCCGAGATTCGATTCTCCGCGCGAGAAAGTGTGACCTGCAGCTGTTGCAGCGTCGCTTCGCGATCGCTGCGCTCGGTCCGCAACCGCGCAGCTTTTTGCGTTAGCTCCGCCAGCTCGGTCTGCTTCGCTTCCAGCAGGCGATTCGTTTTCTCGATCAGCGCATCAGCCTCGCTGATCTGATTCACCTGTTCCGTGCGCTTAGTGTCCGCCGCGGCGATGTCGCGCGTGTAACGCTCGATCAATTCCGAAATTTCTTGCGCGCGCTGCCGGTTAAATTCGATGCGGCTACGATGAGCGGACATCTCGCTGTGCAACCGCTGCACCTCCGCCCGCGCGTCGCCTACTCGAGCATCGATCGCATCCAGTTCGCCGCGTTTGTTCGCGAGTTCATTCTCATTCGCTTCGATCTTCTCTAGCGTCGCGCGCTCAGCTTCTTCGAGTTTCTCGATCGCTTCGCGGCAGCGCCCCAGCTCCGCTTCAAGTTGCTCGAGTTTATCCCGTGAGTGATGCGTGTCGAGCACCTGCAGGTCCGTCATCAACGTCTGATAACGTCGCGCCTTTCCGGCCTGGCGTTGCAGCGAGCCGATCTGCCGCTTCACCTCTTTGATGATGTCGCCGATGCGCAACAGGTTCGCCTCGGTCGCTTCAAGTTTGCGCAGCGCTTCCTTCTTTTGGCCTTTGTATTTGGTGATTCCGGCGGCTTCTTCGAACACCGTTCGCCGATCTTCCGGGCGCGAGCTGAGGATCAGATCGATCTTGCCTTGCTCCATGATGGAGTAGGCACTGCGGCCGACGCCGGTGTCCGCGAACAGGCTTTGGATGTCGCGCAGCCGGCAAACGGTTTTGTTCAGCAGATACTCGGAGTTGCCGTCGCGATACACGCGCCGCGTGACGCGGACATCATGCCAGTCAACGCCGAGTTCCTGCGCGCAGTCGCTAAACGTCAGCGAGACTTCGGCGAATCCGACCGCCTTGCGCGAATCGGTGCCACTGAAGATGACGTCCGCCATTTCGGCACCTCGGAGGGCCTTCGCGGATTGCTCGCCGAGCACCCAGCGAACGGCATCGAGGACGTTCGATTTGCCGCACCCGTTCGGGCCGACAACGGCGGTGACACCTTCGTGGAAGCTGAGGATCGTTTTGTCGGCGAACGACTTGAAGCCGACGAGTTCGAGCGATTGGAGATGCATGGCGATTGGCAGTGCTGCCTAACGCGCAAGTAAACTCCCAAACCGCTTGTGGAGACAAGGAAATAATACCAAATAGTGGCACCTTGGCAGCCACTCTCCACAATATGTAGCGTGTCCTGGTCAAGCCGCCGACCGGCGCGCGAGCGTTATCCGCAGGAGATAAAGCACCGATCCAGCCGCCAGCACCGCGCCTAGAACCAGAAACTCATGCGAAGTCGCATGGGCAAGCACCCAAATAATTACCGCGATTGCGACGAACGGCAGAACCCTACCGCCAGGGACATAGAACGGCGTCCCGTCCGTCCGGACATCGCGGCGCACCAACTCCCAGGCCGCCGCGCAACACATTATATAGAGAAGCAACGCGGCGACGTTCGCCATCACGGCGAGACCTTCGAAGCTCGAGCTCAACGAGAGCGCGAACGCGAGGACGGAGTAGACGATGATCGCGACGTCGGGCGAACGGAACCGCAGATGCACATGGGCAAACCAGCGCGGCAGCACGCCATCGCGCCCGAATGCGAACAACGTGCGAGGCGTGTTCAAGATGTCGCTCGTGACATACCCGAACGCCGAGATCGTCGCGCCGGCCAGCAGCAGCACGCGCCCGAAGTTTCCCAGAAACGTGCTCGCGGACGCAGCAAGCGGAGCGGTCGTGTTTTCCGCCAACGCCGCGCCGCCGAGCGTGCCCTGCGCGACGAGTTGAATCAGGATGTAGAGGACGGTCGTTAGGCCGAGCGCCAGATAGATGGCGCGCGGGACGGTGCGGGCTGGATTCCGCACCTCGCCACTTGGCGTGAGCGAGCTCTCGATGCCGAAGAACGCGAACATCAGCAGCAAGACGGAGTCGCCTAACGAGCTGCTATTTGCCGGCATCGAGATCGCGATCGCCTCAGGCTTGATGAAGAAAATGCCAGCCGCGACAAACACCAGCAGCGGCACGACTTTGACGACCGTGACGAGCGTGACCGCACCTGCGCCGGTCCGCACGCTGCGGACATTCAGTGCCAGCAGCACGCCATAGCCGACCAGCATTGCGCCGATGCGTCCCGCTGGATTGGCAAGCGCCGGAATGAACGATGTGGCAGCTGCGAC
>JBHENE010000206.1:0-8260 GCA_046262215.1 Chthoniobacterales bacterium
ACAACAAAACGTCCGCCCGGTTTTTCCATGAAGGGTCGTACGCTCGTCTCATCGAGGTCGGCCAACCAACCGCTAACGTGTCGGCGAAAATACCAGATGAGGCTCGGCTCCTTGTATTCGACCGAGCCGAATTCCATCTCGCTCGTCAAATCCGCACGCGCCTGCCGCATCAACTGCAGCGACGGCGAAAATCTCGCGAGAACCGGGCTGGCACAGACCGCGAGCAACGCCACTGCGAGTCCCGTCATGGCTGCGCGTCTCACGAACCGCTCGGGAGCTGGCAACGTCGGGAGTGACTTTGCAAGCAGCAGCGCGAGGAGCGGGAACGCCGGCAGCGTGTAATGAGGCAACTTTGTTTTCACGAGTGTGAAGACGATGAACACAACGCCCGCGCCGGCGATGAGGTAATTATCCAACGGGTCCCGATCGCGCCAGAGTTTGCGCGTCAGCCATGGCAGCTTAATCGACCAGGGAAAAAACGTCAGGAAGATGACAAGGAAGTAGAACGGAAGACTCACGAGATAGCTCGAGAATGACTTCGCGCCGTGACCTTCCATCGCGACGACCGAGCGTGCGACGACATGCTTGCCGATGCCGACGTTGAAGAACTCGCCATTCGTTCGGATCAGCGCCGGCACGCCCCATAGCGCGACCATTGCGAGAGTGAGCAACAGGCCCGGGATGAACCAGAAGCGGCTGTTCAGCTTCATGTCGCGGAGGAAGAACTTCGTCACGGCGACGGTAAGCAGCGGCGTCCAGCCGATCGGACCTTTCGCAAGGAAGGCGAGCGCCAGCGCGACATAGAAGATCCACCACCACCTCCGCGATGAGCCGACCGTTTCGCCGCCGAGGCGATCGCGCAGCAATTCATAGCCCGCCCAATGCGCTGCCGTCACGAACAGCACGAGCCACATATCCGCGACGGCCGCTTTGCCGTGCACAAAGACCTGGAAGCAGACCGTGAAGATCAGCGCAGCCCAAAGTCCGATGCGTTCACAACCGACGCGGCGGCCCCAGGCGAAGAGCAGCAGAGCCGTAGCCGCGGCTGCTATCGTCGATGGCAACCGGGCTGCGAAATCGCTTTCGCCGAAAATCCGATAGCTCGCGATTTGCGCCCAGTACGTCAGCGGCGGTTTATCGAACCGATAGCGATTATTCAGATACGGGATGACGTAGTCGCTACGCTGACGCATTTCGCGGGAAGCTTCCGCAAATCGCGGCTCGTCGCGGTCGATCAGCGGCATTGTCCAGGTGCCGGCGACGTGAAAAAGCAGGCTGCCGAAGAAGACGAGGGCGAATTTACGAATTGCCGGTTGCAACGGCGGATTGAAAGATAGGCGGCTTTGAAACACAAACCGCAATTTCTGTCCCGCGTGAGATGAGTCGCGGCAAGACGCTGCTGTCGGTCGCGATCACGGCGGCTGCTCTCGGATGCGCGGCAGCTTTCTACTTCGACGCGGGAGTCATCAGCTGGGTCGCGTCGCACCAGGATGCAGGGCTGCGTCGTGCGATGAAAGCCGTCAGCCGTTGGGGCGATTGGCCGCTACATGTGACGCTCGGTTTAGCGGCGGCGGGGATTGCCTACCTGGGGGGAAGCCGCCGGTGGATGCGGATTTTCCTGACGATGGTGGTGGCGTGCGCAATCGCCGGCGGGTTCGCGCGGGTTGTGAAAATCAGCACCGGCCGCGCTCGACCGTCCGTGCAAACAGATGCCGGTTGGAACGGCCCGCGACTCGGATCAAAGCATCACGCTTTCCCTTCCGGTCACGTCGCTGCGTCGAGCGCATTTTTCGGCGTTCTGACTTTCGCGTGCTGGCGCGCCGGAGCGGCGCTTCTGCTGATTCCGGGGCTGATCGCCTTTTCGCGGATGTACATTGGAGCGCACCATTTTTCCGACGTCGTCTGCGCTGCAGTGCTCGGGCTCATCTGCGCCTGGCTCGTGAGCCGGTCGCGACTCATCCCGGTGGAGTAGTGGCGGAGGGGGTGGGATTCGAACCCACGGAGGCTTTCACCTCGCCAGTTTTCAAGACTGGAGCCATCAACCACTCGACCACCCCTCCTCAGTTGCTGCTGGCGGAGCATTTTGTCACCGCGAGGGAGATGAGCAAGTCGGTTCGGGGGCTGCAATCACGGCTGGACAGCGTAATACGTTCATACGAACATACGGCATGAAGAAGCTGGCTAAATCGGCAGCGAAGGCGTTCCGAAAGTCGCCGGATACGAAAGCCGCTTACGAAGTCTACAAGGAATCAGAACCGCGGGAGTTCCACCGAGGTCGCGGTGCTTCAGGCAATCCCGCCAACCGTTTCGATGCCCTCCACGTCGAGCTTGATCCAACCGATCCGGATTCGGACGACGAGCGACCGAAGCTGACGACTCACTTTTATCGAGATGCGACGAAGACGATCATCGGCCGCAACAACAGCCCGGATGTCAGCTTTGAGACGAGCATCAATCCCTACCGCGGTTGCGAACATGGTTGCGCCTACTGCTTCGCGCGGCCGAGTCACGAGTATCTTGGGTTCTCGGCCGGGCTCGATTTCGAGACGCGGATCATGGTCAAGGAAGACGCGCCGGAGCTGCTCGAGGCGGAACTTTCGTCGCCGAAGTGGAAGCCGCAGGTCGTCGCGCTGAGCGGAGTGACCGATCCCTATCAGCCGGTGGAACGCCGGATGCGGATCACGCGCCGGTGCCTCGAAGTGCTGGCGAGATTCCGCAATCCGGTCGCGATCATCACGAAGAACCGGCTCGTCACGCGCGACATCGATGTTCTCCGCGAACTCGCCGCGCATCACGCTATCGGCGTCAATATTTCCGTGACGTCTCTCGACGCAAAACTCCAGCGCGTTCTCGAGCCGAGAACTTCTCCGCCGCAGGCGCGACTCGACGCGATCGAGCAACTGCGTGCCGCTGGAATTCCGGTCGGCGTAATGGTCGCCCCGATCATTCCCGGCATCACGGACCACGAGGTGCCGGCGATTTTGGAGGCGTGCGGGAAGGCGGGCGCGCAGTTCGCCGGGTATGTGGTGTTGCGATTGCCGTGGGCTGTCGCGCCGCTTTTCGAACGCTGGCTCGACGAGAACTTTCCGGACCGGAAAGAGAAGGTGCTCGGGCGGGTTCGCAGCATGCGCGGCGGCGAGAAGCTCTACGATTCGCGGTGGGGCAAACGCCAGGAGGGAGAGGGGGTCTTCGCCGAGCAGATCGGCGCGATGTTCGAGGTAGCGAAGCGCCGCGCCGGCATCGGTGGTCGGCCTGTGCTGTCGACATCGGCCTTTCGGCGCGTCACGCCCCAGCTGGAGCTATTCTAGCGAACGTCCGCCAGCTAAGAGGTGCGATCGGACTCTGTCGTGCGCGCGGCTGCGCTCGTCTGCTTCGACAACGTGACGCGACTGATAATCGTCATCATCAGAATCCCGCCGACGAGCCCGAACGGCGCCATGAAGTAGAAGTAGTTCCCCCAGCTGCGGTCCAGTAGATGGCCCAGCAACAAGCCTGCGAGGCTGCCGCCGAAGTATTGAAATGAATCGATCACGCCCGACGCGAAACCGGCCATCTTCGCGCCGCCGATATCCATGGCCGCGGCGGTTCCGAGAATCGAATGGGTCGCATTCGCCGTGAATGAGATCAGCACGAGAAAAACGACCGCCGCGTTTGCGCTATGGAATTGCGCGGCCAACAGAATGATCAGCGTTTCGATGAAATAAAGACCGGCTGCGACCGGAGCACGGCGACCGCCGAAGACCGTATCCGACACATAGCCCGAGAGCAGCGATCCAGCGGACGCGACGAACGGGATCAGGAACCCGACTACCTGAAATTGCGCCGACTGAAAGTCGACGTGATGCACCTCGTTCATGAAACGCGGGAACCATTGGTCGATGCCCTGGCGAACCGCGCCGGTGCAGGCGTAGGCGCACGCGACAATCCAGACGACCGGATTCGACAGGATCGTTCGCAGCACGGTGCCGACCGTGGCCCGCACGTTACCACCTTCGGTCTCCTGCGGATTTGGGCTCGGGTAGCCGGCTTCTTCAGGGGTATCCTTAACGAAGATCGCCAGGCCAATCGCGACCGCTGTGGCGATCGCCGCCGGCACGTAAAACAGCCAACGCCAATGAAGCGGTGGGGTTTGCCACAGTCCGAGGAACACAAACCCGGCGAGGAGTGCCGGCCCGAGCTTGAAAATCCCGAACCGTCCGAGGTTAATCATAAAGCCGAAGATGCCGGCGAAGCGGCCGCGCTCGCGATGACCGAACCACGCCGCGTTGATCTTCACCATTCCAGGCGAGCCGAACGCCTGCATGTATCCGTCGACGCCGCGGATCAACACAAACAACCACAGTAATCCCCAGAACGACGCGACCCCGAAAAGCACATTCATCACCACCGTTCCGGCCGCGCCGATCAGCATCGCGCGCTTGCCGCCGAGTTTGTCCGCGAGCAAGCCGTTGATGATCTGCCCGCACGCATAAGCGAGCAACGACGTCGTGATAATTGTCCCCATGTCCGCCTTCGAGAAGCCGAACTCCTGGCTGATTGCGCCGTTCGCGATCGAGAGGTTGTAGCGACACATGTAGAACGACGTGTAGAGCAGACCGATGAAGGTCCAGTTCAAGCCACGTCGGCGTCGATAGCCCGGCGGAAAGATGAGAGCAGCGGTGTCGGACATCGCGCGGAGCATGCGTTTTCCGCAGCTCTGGAGACAACACCAAAAAGCCGCCTCGGTTACGTGTTGGGCCCGCGCGGAGGGCGAGTTGCATCCAACGGCCTGCGCTCTTCGTTCTTCCCGTGACGATGAAGCCTTTGCGCACCATTAAGCTAGTCGCGCGCGAGACAGGTCTGTCCGCGCACGCGATTCGCGTTTGGGAACGCCGCTACGGTGCTGTGCGTCCGGAGCGTTCGGCGAATAACCGACGGCTCTATACTGAAGCCGACGTTGAGAAGCTGCGTCTGCTCGCCCAAGCGACTGCGGCCGGGCACAGCATCGGCCAAATCGCACAGTCGACTCTCCCCGAGCTACGCCGCTTGGTGCGTGAGCAAGGGTCCGTACCGAGCTCCGCCTCGAAGAACACGGGCCGCGAAGAACATAATTCCGTTGCGGATCTGATCGCTGCGGCGCTTCGTGCGACCGAGCGTTTGGACTCGGCGGACCTTCGTGACCTGCTAGACCGCGCCGCGGTGGAACTGGGCTCCCCGGCGATGCTGCAGAAGTTCGTCGCGCCACTCACGAGCGAGATCGGCGAGCGCTGGCGCAAGGGCGATCTGAACATCGCGCACGAACACTTCGCGACCGGCATCATCACGCAATTCCTCACGAACTTCGCGCGGTCGTATCCGAGCGGGAAGGCACTCCATCTCGTGCTCGCCACCCCGACTGGCCAATTGCATGAACTCGGCGCCATCGTTGTTGCCGCGGCCGCGCGCAGTCACGGTTGGCGCACCACATATCTCGGATCATCGCTGCCGATGGAAGAGTTCATCGGGGCCGCGCGACGTCTGGAAGCTCGAGCCGTCGCGCTCAGTATCGTCTTTCCACCCGACGACGAAGCGCTTGCCGCCGACCTGTTGAAGCTACCGAAGCTGTTGCCGAAAGATTGCGCGGTGATCGTTGGCGGCAGGTCAGCCGACGCGTACTCGAAAGTGCTGAAGTCGATCAAAGCGGTGGAGGTCGACACACTTGAGGGGCTTTTCCCCATTCTGAACTCGCTCCAGCGCGCGAAGAAATCTGCCGCCTAGGCGCAATCCAAAACGCGCTTGCGGTTCAACCGACTACTGGGAACGGTGGTTCACATCTCATGCCGCTTACGATCCAGAGCCTGCATATCGGAATGAAAGTGCTGCACCCGCGCTACGGCGTTGGTGTGGTGAAATCGCTCACCGAGCACACCGCTGACATCACATTCGATGATGCGCCGCGCACCTTGTCGCCCGAGTCGAGCGGCCTCGTTTCGGCAGAGCCAACCGCAACGCTGACCGAGATGCAGGTGCCGCTGGATCAGCTGATCCGCGAGACCGCGCAGAGCATCGTCGACGCACTCGGTCTCGAGAAGGACGACACGATCGTCGAAGGCCTGGCGAACCGCTGGCAGCGCGGCGTGCTGATCATGCAATCAGCCGACAGTTCGTTGCAGCCAAAGGAAATACCGCTGGAGACCTTCTTTCACAAGATCGTGATGATCCGGAACAATCTGCGCGTGCTCGAGCAAAAGGTGAACGCGAGCGACAAGCTGAGCGACGCCGATAAGTTCGACATCCAGCAATACATTACGCGCTGCTACGGTTCGCTGACCACGTTCAACGTCTTGTTCAAGAACAAGGACGACCAGTTCCGAACCGCTTAGGCAACGACGACGCTTTTCGCGTTTACGAACTCGCGAATCCCGTCAGGCCCCAGCTCGCGGCCGAAGCCGGACCGCTTGATCCCGCCGAATGGAACCCGCGGGTCAGAGGCGACCATCGCGTTGATGAACACCATGCCGGCTTCGATTCCGGAGGCGAAGAACTGTTGCTCGGCCGCATCTTTCGTCCAGACGCTCGCGCCCAGCCCGAAGGCGCTGTCATTCGCGAGAGCTATTGCTTCGGCGCAGTCCGCGGCGCGGAAGAAGGCGGCGACCGGACCGAAGATCTCTTCACGTGCAGCAGGCGCATCGAGCGGCACCTCGGCTAGCACCGTCGGTTCGTAGAAGTAGCCCGCGCGGTCAATGCGGTTGCCGCCCGTAAGGAGCTTCGCCCCGGCAGCGACGGAAGCCTTCACCTGACCATCGACACCGGAGAGGATCTGCTCGTTAGCCAGCGGGCCGACTTCCGTCGCTGGATCGAGGGGATCGCCAACGCGCAAACCCTTCATCTTGGCCACAAAGTCAGACACGAAGCCTTCGTAGATCTGGTCCGCGATGATGAATCGCTTCGCTGCGATGCACGACTGTCCGGTGTTGATCATGCGGGCTTTCACTGCCGTCTCGAGTGCCGCCTGCAGGTCTGCTGATGGCATTACGATGAACGGATCGCTCCCGCCGAGTTCCAGCACCGCTTTCTTGATCTGCCGCGCCGCGGCGCTCGCGACCTCGCTTCCAGCGCGTTCGCTGCCGGTGAGCCTGACCGCTTTCACGCGCGGGTCTTCGATGATCTGTCGCGTCTCCTCTGTCTCGATCAGCAACGCCTGAAAGCAGCCTTCCTCGAACCCGGCGCGCCGAAAAATATCCTCAATCGCGAGTGCGCATTGCGGAACATTCGCCGCGTGTTTGAGCAGGCCGACGTTGCCGGCCATCAACGCCGGCGCGGCGAAACGAAAGACCTGCCAGAACGGAAAGTTCCATGGCATTACGGCCAGAATCGCGCCGAGCGGCTCGTAGCGAATGTAGCTGCGCGTGGTTCCGTTCCAGATCTCCTGGTCGGCGAGAAACTGCTCGGCGTTTTCAGCGTAGAAGTGACAAGCGTTCGCGCATTTTAGCACCTCGTCGACCGCGGCTGACAGCAGCTTGCCCATCTCGCTGGTGATCGTGCGAGCGAGCGCATCCTGTTCCGCTTCCAGCAACGCGCCAGCGGCGTGCATGAGCCTCGCGCGTTCGGCGAAGCTCGTGCGGCGATGCTGCTGGAAGGCGCTCTCCGCCAGCGCAAGCTTCGCTTGGATTTCAGCCGAAGTGAGCGCGTCGAACTCGCGGAGTGTTTCGCCGGTAGCAGGATTGTGGGAAGCAATCGCCATCGTGAAAACTACAGCCGGAGACCTTTCGGAATCAAAACGCGGTCGAGGAGATCGAATGACCATTGCACCAGCAGCGCGAGAATCGCCGCGGGAATCGCGCCCTGCAGAATCGTGGCGTGATCATTTAGGTTAAGCCCGCTGATGATCGGCTCGCCGAGTCCACCGGCGCCGATCAACGCGGCGAGCGTGGCGGTCCCGATGTTGATCACCGCGCTCGTTTTGATCCCGCCGAGGATCGAACGTGAAGCGAGCGGTAGGTAGACCTTCCGTAACTGCGCGCCGGCTGTGAGCCCAAGCGCGATCGCGGATTCCCGAAGCGGCTGCGCGATGTCCTGCAGGCCGGTGGCGGTATTGCGCACGATCGGCAGCAAGCCATAAAGGAAGAGCGCTGCGATCGCCGTGCGCGCAGAGATTCCGAAGAACGGAACCGGCACCAGTAGCGCAAGCAGGGCGAGTGACGGGATCGTCTGCACGGCGCTGGTGACCGACAGGATCACGTGCCCGATTGCGCCGCCGCGGCTGGCGGCGATGCCGAGCGGCACGCCGACAATGATCGAG
>JBHENE010000207.1:0-4766 GCA_046262215.1 Chthoniobacterales bacterium
CGGTTTGCATCACCTCGCGACCGGTAGTGGCAACTTCATCTTCCAGGCAGCCTCCGCTCAGCGACCCGACCGTCGTTCCGTCAGCGCAAATCAACATGCGCGCACCAGGTCGCCGGTAGCTCGAGCCGCGCGCTCGCACGAGAGTCGCAAGCGCGAGTGGTTCGTTGCGGTGTTGCTCCCACACCCGCAGGATATCGACGAGCTCTTTCACCGACGCGTTAAGCGAGATCGAGCAGCTTGTCCGGCGTGATCGGCAGATCGCGGACGCGTTTCCCCGTCGCGTGAAACACTGCGTTCGCAACCGCCGCCGCGATCCCGGTGATTCCGATTTCGCCCATCCCGCGCGCACCGATAGGATTGAACGCAAAGTCCGGTTCGCCGACGAATTCCACCTCGATGTGCGGAATGTCCGCGTGCGTCGGCACATGGTAGTCTGCAAGATTGCGCGTCGTCGGCAGTCCCGTTTTCCCGTCGTACGCTGTCTCTTCGGTCAACGCCATGCCGATGCCCATGACGACGCCGCCGATGATCTGGCTGCGGGCGAGTTTCGCGGTCACGATGCGACCGCAGTTCATCACGCTCACGACCCGCGTGACCTGCACACGCGGCAACATTGGATCGATCTTCACTTCACAGAAATGCGCACCGAAAGACTGGAACACCGTCTTCTTGTTCTCTTCCGGTTTCTGCAACTCGCTTTGCAGTTCGATCGAATCACGACCGGCTCGTTTTAAAATGTCTACGTAGCTGTCGGACTTCGTCGCCTCCGTTTTCAATCCGAGCCGGCCAGGTGAAACCATCGCCACGTCCGCGCTATTCACGTCAAAGAGCGGCGATCTCGCATCCTTCACTGCGATCTCCGCCAGCGCTTTGTGCAAGAACAGCGCGGCGTCGTGAATTGCAGTGCTCACGGTAGCTGTAGAATTCGAGCCGCCTGCAACCGGGCCGAAGGGAAAATCAGATTTGCCGAGCTCAAAGGTCACATTCTCGAACGGCACACCGAGCAGCTCCGAGGAAACCTGCGTAAACGCGGTGTAAGCGCCCGTGCCGAGATCATGCGTCGCGCACTGCACGGTTGCGGTCCCGTCGGCGCGCAGCTGGACCTTGGCGGCCGCATTCGACTTATGCGCGGGATACGTTGCTGTCGCCATGCCCCAGCCGACCAGCAACTCGCCGTCGCGCATCGAGCGCGGTTCCGGATGGCGCTTCGACCAGCCGAACTTCTCCGCGCCGACCTGATATGCTTCCTTCAGGTGCTTCGCGCTGAACGGCACATCCTTGATTGGGTGATTGTCGGCGTGGTTAACCACACGCAACTGAACCGGATCCATCTTCAGTGCGTAGGCGAGCTCGTCCATCGCGCTCTCCAGCGCGTAGGTCCCGGGGCATTCACCGGGCGCGCGCATGAATGTCGGCGTCGAGACGTTGACCGGGTAAACGACTTCTTCGACTCGAATCGCGGGGCTCGCGTACATGATCCCGGTCGAGCGCGCGCCGCACGACTCCGTAAATTCGCCGACGGGTGAGGTGAGCGTCTCGCTCACGTGCTCCATCGATTGCAGGTTCCCGTCGCGCGTGGCCGCGAGCCGCAGGATTTGCCGCGTCGGAGTGCGATGTCCGGTCGCGGTAAACATCCACTTTCGAGGAACATGAAATTTAACCGGGACGCCCGTCGCTTTCGCCGCCATCGCCGCGAGTAGGACATGCGGCCAGACCGCGCCCTTGCAGCCAAACGCTCCACCGACGAACGGCGAGATCACACGGACGTTTTCCACCTCTAGCTCGTTCGAACGGGCAAGAATGCTCTGCACGCCTTTCACGAACTGCGTCGCGTCGTACAGCGTGAGGTTCTTCTCGCCTTCCCAGACCGCGATCGTGCCGGACATCTCGATTGGGTTGTGCGTCTCAGTCGGTGTGATGTAAGTCTGCTCGACTTTGACGAGATCGGTTTTCTGCCACGTCGCGTCGACGTCGCCCTTCTTCAGCTGGACGTGCTCCTGGTGATTCGAATTCGGCTTGTCGGCTTTCGACCGCGCCGCTTCCATCGAGAGCAACGGCTCTTCCGGCGCATACGTCACACCGACGAGCGACGCTGCATGCCGTGCCTGCTCGATCGTCTCGGCGACGACGAGCGCGATATATTGGCCGGCGTAGTAAACACGATCGTCACTCAGTGGATTGCGCTGCTCGTTCTTGATCCCGTGCCCGCTGTTGCGCTCCTCTTTAGCCTTTGCCTCTTTCGGCTTCGGCGCGTTCAGGTGGGTGAGAACTTTCAGCACGCCCGGCGAAGCCTCCGCTGCCTTGGTGTCGATCGCGGTGATCCTGCCTTTCGCGATGTTGCTCTCGACCGGCCAGCTGTGCGCCACCTTTGGCACTTCGAACTCGACGGCGTACTTCGCCGCGCCAGTCACCTTGAGGCGACCGTCGACACGGTTTCGTGCTGGTCCGATCGTTACGCTCATTGGGAATTCGGGTAGCGCAGGCTGCCAGCCTGCAGTTTTCGGCAGCCTGCCGAAAACACTCTGGTGATCGACGCGAGTGAACTGCCACGATCCATCCGGCAGGCTGCCGGATGGTGCAGGCTGGGAGCCTGCGCTCCCCGGCACTGAGGTGCGATTGCCTGTTCGGAAGCGATTACAGCTCGCGAGTTCATACCGTCAATGCCGCTGTCGTCGTCAGCGCGCGGACGATGCTGCGCTTCGCGAGTTCGATTTTGAAGGCGTTGTCCTTGTAGCCCATCGCACCGGCGAGCGCGGTTTCGGCCGCCGCACGGAAAGCTTTCTCGTCCGCCACTTGCCCGACGAGCTGCTTCTCCGCTTCGACTGCGCGCCACGGTTTATGCGCGACGGCGCCGAGCGCGATCCGCACGTTGTTGATCTTCCGGTCGGCGCCGAGGTCGAGAACTGCGGCGACGCTCACGAGCGCGAACGCGTAGCTCGCGCGATCACGCACTTTCAAATACGACGAGCGCACTGCGAACGGCATCGCCGGCAGGTCGACCGCCGTGATGAGCTCGTCCGCCTGCAAGTTCGTGTCGATGTTCGGGGTGGCGCCAGGCAGCCGATGGAAGTCCGCGATCGGGATCTGGCGTTCACCTTTCGCGCTCTGCACGCGCACGACCGAGTCAAGCGCGGCGAGCGCGACACTCATGTCGCTGGGGTTCGTGGCGATGCATTGCTCGCTCTGGCCGAGAATCGCGTGGATGCGGTTGAAGCCGAGCAACGCGCCGCAACCACTGCCCGGAACGCGCTTGTTGCACATCGGAAACGCCGGGTCGTAGAAGTAATAACAGCGCGTGCGTTGCAGCAAATTGCCACCAGTCGTCGCCATGTTTCGCAGCTGTGCGCTCGCGCCAGCCAGGATCGCCTGGCTCAACACTGGATACCGCTGCACGATCAGCGGGTGCTCGGCGGCTTCTGCGTTGCGGGCAAGGCCGCCGATCCGCACGCCGCCGTTCAGATCTTCAATTTGCGCAAGCGGGAGGCGGTTGATGTCGATCAATTGCGCCGGCGCTTCGACGCCCATCTTCATGAGGTCGATCAGGTTCGTGCCGCCGCCGAGGAACTTCGCCAGCGGCTGTCCGGCAATTGCGCCGATTGCCTGTTGTTGATCAGTCGCGCGTGAATAGGTGAACGGGCTCATGAACGCACCACCTCCGTCATCCCGAGCGAAGTCGAGGGACCCCGCGGCGTTAGAACGACGTTGGTTGAGCGAACCCAGCCGCTTATGATTCCGCGAGATCCTTCGAGTGCGTTCCGCTTCGCTACACTGCGCTCAGGATGACAGCTGAAGTTATCCATGCTGGGCGCCTCCCATTTTGGCGGCCGCGTCTTTGATCGCGTCGACGATGTTCGGATACGCGCCGCAGCGGCAAAGATTGCCGCTCATGAACTCGCGGATTTCAGCATCGTTTCGCGTTTTGCCTTCGCTGACGCAACCGACGGCCGAACAAATCTGTCCCGGCGTGCAGTAGCCGCATTGAAATCCATCGTGCTCGAGGAACGCCGCCTGCATCGGGTGCAGCTCGTCGCCTTGCGCGAGCCCTTCGATCGTCGTGATCTCGTCGCCTTCGTGTGTCACGGCGAGGCTGAGGCAGGAGTTAATCCGCCGGCCGTTTACAAGAACGGTGCAGGCGCCGCATTGACCGTGATCGCACCCTTTCTTGGATCCCGTGAGATTCAGGTGTTCGCGCAACGTGTCGAGCAACGAAGTGCGCGGATCGAGCGACAGCGCGAAATCTCGGCCGTTGATCTTCAGCTTCACGGAAGCGGCCGCGATCGGCGCGGCAGAAGGCGGAACTGTCGCTGCTGCAGCAGTGCTCGGTGTCCCGAAGCGCAGCAAGCCCGGGCCGAGCGTGATCGCGGCGCCCGTCGCCGCGACTTGCTTCAGAAATCGACGCCTGGTCGAGGGGCTTCCGAACATGAGGAGCTCGTCCATATCTGCGGGCGAATCGCTCTCGAGCGAGTGATCCGAACCGAACGGCTCCAACTCTTCGTCCATCCTCTCGCTATTCGCCGGTCGCGCGTGCGCTGGACGCAAAACCGTCCGCCTACATTGGTCGACCGCAAAACGGGGATAGCAAAGACAGCGTCTGACCGTTGGAAGGCAAACGCGCTGGTATGGAGGGCAATGCTCCTGTCATTGCCTCTGCGGGGCCGCGCCCTCGCAATGACAAGAGCATTGCCCTCCGATGGCTGCGCTAACGAGTGCATTGCCCATGTAACGATTAATCTCTTACCCTACCGGCGGTTCGCGCGCCGCATCGG
>JBHENE010000208.1:0-3288 GCA_046262215.1 Chthoniobacterales bacterium
GCTGTAGCTGCCGCTCATCACTTCGCGTGGCTCACGCGCCAGATGGTTCCGTTACCATCTTCGCTGAACAGCAACGCGCCATCTTTTGCCACGGTCACCCCGACTGGCCGGCCCCAGACCTTGCCTTCAGGCGTCACGAAACCGGTGACGAAATCTTCGTAGTCGCCGCGCGGTTTGCCGCTCCCTTTGCCGAGCGGCACGCGTACGATTTTGTAACCGGTGCGCCGCGTCTTATTCCACGAGCCGTGGAACGCGGCGAAGATGTCGCCCTTGTACTCACCGGGAAACTGCGCGCCATCATAGAAGCAGAGATTCAACGAAGCCGAGTGACTCTGCACGAGAACATCCGGCACGAGCGTTTTGTCGGCTAATTCCGGATGTTCGCCTTTGTGGCGAGGGTCCTGATTTTTCCCAAGGTAAAACCACGGCCAGCCGTAGAACCCGCCGGGCTGCACGCGACTGATGTAGTCTGGCACAAGTCCGTCGCCGAGTTCATCGCGCTCGTTCACGCTCATCCATAGATCGCTCGTGCCGGGGCGGAATTTAATACCAACAGCATTGCGAATCCCCCATGCGAAGACACGCTGCCCTGTCCCGTCTGGATTGAACTCGAAGATGCGGGCGCGACTCGCTTCCTCCTGGTTATCCGACACGTTCGAGGCAGAGCCGATCGAGACGTACATCTTCTTGCCGTCCGGCGAAAAGACGATGTCGCGCGTCCAATGCCCGCCCCCGTGCAGCAACCCGCCGGCAGACAGTTCCGCGCTTAGTTTCTCCACTGGCGCGCGTGCCTTCAGGTCCCCGTTTCGATACGCGAAACGAACGATGCCGTTCGTGTTAGCGACGTAGAGAAACTGCGGGTCCGGGCCCGGTGGATAGAACGCGAGCCCGAATGGCTTGTTCAAGCCATCGCTGGTGAATGTCGCACGTGTCTCTGGCTTACCGTCGCCGTCCGCGTCGCGCAGAATCTCGATCGAGTTCGCGCGACTCCGGGTGACGAAGATGTCGCCGTTCGGCGCGGTGAGGAGATAACGCGGATTTTGCAGTCCCGCTGCGTACTGCTCGATTTGGAAACCAGCTGGAACGTGCAGCTGCGCGCCCGCAGGTTGCTTGATGACATCGGCATCATTCGTCGCTGACTCCGTCTGATACGGTGGCGGCAGGTCTTTTTGGGTGATGCGATGTCGAACGCCCGGCGCGTCTTTCGTCCAGTCCGCACCGATCGCGTCTTTCCCCCCGATTTCAGTCTGCGCGAACGAAGTTGCGGCGAGGGCGCAGACGATGAATGCGCAGAGAGCGGTGGGAGAGAGCATGGAGACGCCGTGATCAGTAAACATACGGTTCAGAAAGAGTGAACGCGTTGCGAATCAGATCGACTCGCGGTTCTACGCCGGCCGCCATGATCACCTCGACAACATCGAATCGGAAGAGGATGTGCGGATCGTCGAGCATACGCAGCCATGCGAGCGCCCCGCGTGAAATGCGGCGCTTCTGGTCGCGCGAGATCGCTTCAAACGGGCGGCCGAACTCTTCGCCTCCGCGTGTTTTCACTTCTACGAACACGAGCGTGTCGCGGTCGCGGCAGACGATGTCGATCTCGCCACCGCTTCGTCCGCGAAAATTGCGGTAGAGGATCTTGTAGCCCTGCTTGCGCAGGAAGCGGCCGGCCAGCTTCTCGCCACTCGCGCCGCGGCGTAGATGTTCAGGAGCTCCCTTTGCAAGTCCGCCACGCCGATGCTGCCAAGCCGAGATGAGGCGCTGCAGCATGACGAACGATACGCTTATACCGCCTGTGCGTATTCGGGTTGGGGCGGGATTGCGTCGCCTTTTCGCGCGAAAGGAAACAGCGGCTGCGCGACCGGCTCGAACGACCGCCGGTGAATAGGGCAGGGGCCGTGCGCGTGCAGCTTCGTGAGATGGAGCTCGGTGCCATAGCCTTTGTGCTGGCTGAAGCAGTATTCCGGGAAACGCGCGCAGAACTCACGCATCATCATGTCGCGCGTCACTTTTGCGATCACACTCGCCGCTGCAATGCTGAGACTGTAGCAATCACCGTCGATTACCGCGGTCTGCGGGAGCGGAAACGGGGAGACCGGCAGGCCATCGATCAGCGCGTGGTCAGGCTCGCCGTTGAGCGCCGCGATCGCCGCACGCATTGCTTTGTGCGTTGCGCGCAAAATGTTGATCTCGTCGATTTCGGTTGAGTCAACGATGCCCACGGCCCAGACAATCGCGCCGTTGTTGGTGAGATCAGCATAGATCTCTTCGCGTCGCTCAGGAAGGAGCTGTTTCGAGTCGTTCAGCCGCTTGTGCTTGAACTTCTCGGGTAAGACAACAGCCGCGGCAACGACTGGTCCTGCTAAAGCACCGCGGCCAGCTTCGTCGATCCCGGCGATGCGAGTGAACCCGACGGCACGCAAGCGCCGTTCGTGTCGAAATCCGCAGCGGCGACGCATCGGAAGTAGTTATCGGCGAATTGCGCCGATTTCACAGACTATTCGCGGACTGCGGTCGCTTCCTTACCCTTGCGCTGGCGCAGGTAATTCAGCTTCGCCCGACGCGCCCGGCCCGGCTTCTCGACGTCGACCTTGGCGATCCGCGGAGAGTTGATCGGGAAAACGCGCTCGACTCCTTCGCCGTAGGAGATACGGCGAACGGTGAACGTCTCATTAATGCCACGGCCTTTGCGCCCGATCACGATGCCAGCGAAAATCTGGATGCGCTCTTTATCGCCTTCTTTGACCTTTGTGTGGACACGCACGCCATCGCCCACCTTGAAGCTGGTGATGTCGGATTTCTGCTGCTCTTTTTCGATGGTGTCGATGATCGTGCTCATAATGCTTACCGGGGAATCGGGCCGACATCTTCCAGCGGTTGACGTCGAAAATCAAACGGAACTCTGTCGCCGCCGCGAGTTGTGATCGCGGCGCCGCCCGCTATAATTCGCCGCAGCTGCGCCCGTAGCTCAATTGGATAGAGTGACAGCCTCCGAAGCTGTAGGTTGCGCGTTCGAGCCGCGCCGGGCGCACCATGTTGGCGCTCGCTTTGCAGCCGACACGGCTGCCACTACAAAAGAATCAGAAAGCTGGTTACCCCAGCGCTGCGACGCGGCTGAGCAAATCTTTCTTGCTCGTCATCCCCGTTACCTGATCGACGACTTGGCCGTTCTTGAAGAAGAGCAGCGTCGGGATCGCGCGAACGTTGTACTTGAAAGAGAGCGCCTGGTTCTTATCGATGTCGATCTTGCCGATCTTCACCTTGCCGGATTGCTCTTTCGCGACCTCTTCG
>JBHENE010000209.1:0-8151 GCA_046262215.1 Chthoniobacterales bacterium
GTGGCCGGAATGGCCGCGGTGCGGATAAGCGGCGGGCAAAGCCATTACCGCCCGGCGCAACTGCGACGCCTGCCGACGACACCGACGGCGGAGATTAAGGCTAACGTTTAGCTCGCCTGCGCGGCTCGGTCGGTGCTTCGCCCTTGCCGCGATGCGCAGCGAGTTGCAGCGCATACGCGAGGGTGTCGATCGCATCGATGGTCTTGTCTCGCCGGATCGCTTTGATCCGAGGAAATCGCAGCGCAAGCCCGCTCGCGTGTCGATTGCTCGGTTGAACCGAGTCGAAAGCGACCTCGAGCACAATATCCGGCTTTACCTCGCGGTAACGGCCGTGATCCACGAGCGTGTTCTGTTTGAAGTGCTCGGTTAACTCGGCGATCTCGACGTCAGTGAGCCCGCTGTAGGCTTTTCCGATCGGGAGCAACCCGCCGGTGACATCGTCGCGCACTGCGAATGTGTAGTCGCTCAAGACGTGATTCCGTTTGCCGTGGCCGAGCTCAGCCGCAACGACGACGACGTCCAGTGTCGCGAGCTCTTTCTTTAGTTTGAACCAGAACATTCCGCGACGACCCGGCACATAGAAGCTCTCGGGGTCTTTGACCATGAGCCCTTCATTCATCCGGCGTCGCGCGAGCACGAAGGCTGCGTCGATCTCTTCAGCCGAATGCGCGGGCAAAACTTCTGCGACTTGGAATTGCGGCGGCAATTTCAAATCGCGCAACAGCTCGCGACGCTCGCGCAGCGGCGCCTTCAAGACGGAGCGGCCGTCGATCAGCAGAAGGTCAAACGCCACGAATACCACCGGGACATTTGCTGACGCCGTGGCGAAAAGATCCGAGCTTTCCGCTTTGCGGCCGAGCCTTTTTTGTAAATCGAAGAATGTCAGTTTTCGCCCATCTTCGAAGGCCATAATCTCCCCGTCGAGGATTACGTCTGATTCGAAACCGAGCGCGAGATTTGCGATCTCCGGGAACTGCTCGGTCATCCGTCGAAGGTCGCGCGAGAAAATTTCCACGCGCGACGCACTGCGATGCAACTGCGCACGAATCCCATCGAACTTGTCTTCCGCGTAGATCGTCTGCGCGCCGGGCTCGTTCTCGGTAAAGCGAGCCCAAATCGCTGCGGCCGTAGGTTCGGGGCTAGCGAGCATGCATTTTATCGGTCGAAACAACGCCAGCTCCGCAGTGTGCAGTTCGCCGCGTGACGCGAGCGATGCCGTTTGTCCGATATCACCGAGAAGCATGTTCGCCTCTTTCACGTCGTTGAGTTCCGCGTGAAATGCGGCTGCAATCGCTTCTTCAACCAAGCCCTCGCGCAGGCCGATTCGGAGATCACCCGTGAGGATCTTCACGACGTATTGCCCTTCCGCCGCAGAAAGAGTCGCGAGTCTCGCCTGCAGGAGCTGCGCCTTCGCGATTGGGCCGCGGGCTTGCTGTAGCTGATCGAAGAGCTGCTTCGATTCCAGCACCGTAAATGGCTCCGGCTTCGTCCGACCCTCCAGCGCTTCCAGCGCAGTCTTGCCTGCGTCGCCGTGGCTACCTGCGATTCGGTGCAGATCTGAATCGTGCAATTTCGTGGCTGCAAGCAATGCCCGAAACACTACGGACCATCCGACCTGCAACGTCCGCGGGTCGCTTTGCGCGAAAGCTTTGCCGGTCAGATAACGTGCCGCGATTGGAAGCTGCTCAGCATCGAGCGCACGCAAATATTCCGAGAGGATGCGCACCTTCGCGAGCTTGCCGGGCGTTGCGGCAATCGCTTCTCCGAGTTCCGCGAAACGCGCGAACTCAGAAGATTGTTCGGCCGGCGGGGCAGCTGGTGCGGGCACTTCCCGGTCAACTCCGGCAACATGGCGCGGCAGCATCAGTTCGAGTTGATTCTGCGCGCTTAACGCCCAAGCCTCTACGCCTCGCTCGCGGAGATCGCGCGCAAATTCGGCCGCAAAGCCGTGCAGGGTCAACACCCGCTCTGGCTGCACAAGCTCGACGTAACGCAGAAGATCAGGGTAGTCGGCGTGATCAGAGAGAGGAAACGCAGCGTCCACCTGATATCGGTATTTCGCGTTCGGATCGACAGCCCAGCCGCTGATCATTGCGACCCGTTTGCGCGGGATCTTTTCGAGCATGCGCGAGCGGTTCGCACTTGGCGGGCACACGAGCACCTTTCCCGCCGTAGTCGCGGCATCGTAGCGCTCGTAGTTGCAGAACGCCTGGCCGAATTGCTCGTAAATCTTCGACATTCTGAAGACGGAGCCGTGCAGCATCGGCGTAAGGCCGGCGTGGCCGAGCGCGCACAGAATTTCCTGCGCTTTGCCTAACGAGTAGCCGAGCAGTATCGGCACCTCGTTGTCTTCAAGAGCATCGCGACAGAATGCGACGATCTGCGCAACCACTTCCTCGGTTGGCGGGAAGCGGTAACGCGGCAGGCCAAACGTCGTCTCCATGATGAGAGTCTGCGCCTGACGCCACTCCGTCGGCTCAGCTGACTGACCGCGACGTAATTTGAAATCGCCGGTGTAGAGCAGGGAACCGCTGGAATTCTCGAGATAAATCTGCGCGGAGCCAAAGATATGGCCTGCTGGCAACAGCATCATGTCAGAGCCATGGATGTTCTTCATTTCGCCAAACGGCAGAACCTGCTCACGCCGGTCCCCCGGCATCCGGGCCTGCATCAGGCGCGCGGTGCGCTCGGACACAATGATCTCCGCATGTGGCGCGATGTGATCGCTGTGTGCGTGCGAGACGAACGCGAGCGGCTTCGCATCCCACGGATCGAGCCAAAGATTCTCCGCCGGCAGAAAAAGGCCGCGCTCATAGTGGACCTGGATCACGTGTCACTTTTACGCGTGCAACGCCGCTGAAGAAACTTCGATGGTATCGCGGTCGCCGCCTCGCATTGACAGCTCTGGCGGGAATCGATTTGATAATGCCAATGAAGTTCTGTCTGCGTCTGCTCGGCTTTCTCCTCCTTACGACTGCGGTCGCGCGGCCGTTCGGCGCGCCGCAGAAAGCCGACGAATATCGGCAGCTCAAGGAAGCGACGCCATTGCCGATGGCGCTCGATCCTGCGTTCGAATTTCGCAAAACAAAGCTGTTCTCGCTCGGCGACGCGACGCCCGGGCCGCGCCGGGCTGGCGGCTTCACCGGCGGTCAGGTCAAAGATGAGTCGCTGAGCTTCGAAGGCGGATACCGCCTCTTCGGTGCGGTCACCGATCTCGATCGGCGCCGCCGTTTTGGTCAGTACTACGATTTCTTCTGGCGCGCGAAACGCGACGCGCGCGTGACGGTCCGTCTCGAGTATAGGCAGCTCAACTTGCGTGCATTCGTGCAGGCGCGCGAGGTGGACTACCCGAGTGCGCGCGGGAGTCATAAGACGGAGTTTCAAATCATCGGCGACGATTTTTTCAGCGACGGACGCATCACCTCATGGCGCTGCCTGTTGATCGAGAACGGCCGAATTGTCGCGGAAGACAAGTCGTTCCTGTGGCGCTGACGTTCGGCTTTCGGAGGGTGCAATCCACAAATTGAGCGTGTCACGCGCAACGTTCCGATCGCCGCGAGGTTTGACTCTACGAGGGGCAACCTTATAGTTTTCGGAAGAAAGTTGTGCAGTCATCTATACAAGTTGGAGTAAACGGCGAGGCCGTTTGGGTGCGAGTCGAAGGCAAGGGTAACTTCCTCAACAGTGGGAACTTCAAAGACTTCGCGCGGGAGATGGTGAATCGCGGATACCGCGAATTCGTCGTCGACTTGGAGCATTGCGCGATGATGGATTCCACCTTCATGGGCACGATGGCAGGTGTTGCACTACGCCTTAAGGAGCTCGGGCACGGTCACCTCCACGTGGTGCGCTGTGGCGAGCGCAGTCGCGAATTGCTCACGGGCCTCGGACTCGATCAAATCTTCAGCATCCACGCGAACGGCTCGGCTGCGCCGGCCTGCCAGAGCCTGATCGCTCCGGCGGATCCCGAGGACGTATCCGTGCACAAACAGCAGCAGGCGCAGCAGATGCTCGATGCGCATGAGGCGCTCTGTGAAGCGGCGCCGGAGAACATCTCGCGCTTCAAAGACGTTCTCGATTACCTAAAGCAGGACCTGCATCAAGAGCCCGCCGCGAAGTAGTCTGGCCTGAGTCATGTGGCCAACGCTTCTTCTCGGGCTGCTCGTCGCCAGCCTTCTCGGTTGGCTTTGGACGTGGCGCGCGGAGGTCGCCCGCATTCGCCAACTCGAGCGCTCGAATGAGGAAATCCAGGTCGAGGAGACGCTCGTCTTCGACTTTCTGCATGGTCTGGGCGCAGCTTTCCGAGAAACCATCCGCGCGGCGGATTTGCATCGGCTGATCGTAGAAGGCGCCGCACGTATCCTCGATGCACATGGCGGCGCTCTTTACATTGCGGAACGGGGCGGAACCAAACTAGCGCCGGCCTTTATTTCAAAAGGCTGCCCACCACTTGTGGAGGTGCCGCCGGAGCTTCTGCAGCAAGCCGCGAGCACACCGGCTGCGCTCGATACTTACCTGCGGACTCATAGCGTCGACGTTGGGCAGGGGATCATCGGTCGAGCGTGGCAAAGCGGGCAATCGCTTTTGGTCACTGATATGGCGGAAGCGCCGGAGCTTGCCGCGCTCAAGACGAGCGCTCTTGGCACCGGGTCCGTGATGGTGACGCCGCTGCTCTACGGAAAGCAGAACATGGGTGTGCTTGCGCTCGGAAACGGAACGAAGGTAGCGCCGTTTACACCGAGCGATTTCGTGGTTTTCAAGTCGATCGCAGAGCAGTCGGCTTTCGCGCTCTACACAGCCGTCATCTATTCCGAGGCGAACGAGAAGAAACGCCTCGACCACGACCTGCAAATCGCGCGCGAGATTCAGAGCATCCTGTTGCCTTCGGAGGCGCCGACCATCGATGGATTCGAGATCAGCGGCATTAATATTCCCGCCAGTCAGGTCAGCGGTGACTACTTCGATTACATCGCCGTCGATCCAGAGCGGCTCGGTGTCGCGATCGCCGATGTCTCCGGGAAGGGTGTGCCGGCGTCGCTCATCATGGCGATCTGCCGCAGCGTGCTGAGGAGCCAGGCTCCAGAGAACCCATCACCGTCGGAGGTGTTGAAAAAGGTCAATCGACAACTCTACCCGGACATTCGCGAGGATATGTTTATCAGCATGGCGTACCTCGTTCTCGATCATGTCCGCGCGACCATCACAATGGCTCGCGCGGGACACGATGCGCCGCTGCTCTACCGCAGTGCCACCCATGATTTGACGCCGTTGAAGCCACCGGGACTGGTCCTCGGAATTGACAGTGGGAGCGTGTTCGATAGGATCACGGGCGACTTCGACATTCGGTTGGAGAAGGACGATTGCCTGATCCTCTACACGGACGGCATCACCGAAGCGCTCGATGCCGCTGGTGACGAGTACGGCCTCGAGCGGACAACTGAATCGATCCGCGCAAGTGCGCCTGAGGGAGCGCCCGCAGTGATCAAACGGTTGATCGACGATCTGCGGACCTTCGTCGGAGCAACGCCGCAAAATGACGACATCACTTTGATCGCAATCCGTAAGACATGACCAAGACAGAACAATCCGACACGGCAGACACCGTCGATTCAGTCGAGGTGCAGACTGAGGCCGAAACCGAAAACCAGGCGAGCGAAGACGCAACCACAGGTCTTCAGGCGGATCTCGATCGCTTTCGCGACCTCGCGCTGCGCAGCCAGGCGGACTTCGATAATTTCAAGAAGCGGGCGGCGCGTGAAAAAGAAGAGGGGATCAGATACGCCAACAGCTCACTGCTCGAGCGGCTCATCGCGATCGTGGACAATTTCGAGCTCGGTCTCTCTGCCGCGCGTGCGGAAGGTGAAGGGTCGGCGATTTATTCCGGCATGAGCATGGTGTTGAAACAACTCACCGACTTCCTCGGCGACAATGGCCTCCAACCGATCGATGCCGAAGGTCAGAAGTTCGATCCGAACGTCCATGAAGGGATCGCGCATGAAGCGAGTGCCTCGATTCCTGAAGGCACTGTGATTCGACAGACACGCCGCGGCTATCGGCTAAAGGATCGGCTCCTGCGACCGTCGAGTGTTGTCGTTTCCAGCGGGCGAGCCTAGCCGTCATTCCGAGCGGAGTGAAACGAAGTGGAACGCAGCCGAGGAACCCCGCGGCTCGACGTGCGGTAACGCCACGGGGTCCCTCGACTTCGCTCGGGATGACCCTCTGAACATGCCTATTACCAAGCGAGATTATTACGAGGTCCTGACGGTTTCCCGAACGGCGACTGAAGAGGAGATCAAGCGTTCCTACCGGAAGCTCGCGGTCAAATTTCACCCGGACAAAAACCCGGACGATCCCGGAGCGGAAGAGAAGTTCAAGGAGCTCGGCGAAGCGTACGACGTGTTGATGGATGCCGAAAAGCGCGCAGCCTACGACCGCTATGGGCACGCTGCTTTTGCGCAGGGTGGCGTCGGTCGGGGCGGCGGTGGATTTCACGATCCGTTCGATATTTTCCGCGAGGTTTTTAGTGGCGGTGCGGGCGGCGGTGGCGGTGGGATTTTCGAGACGTTCTTCGGCGGCGGCGCACAGGTTGATCGCGAGGGGCGGCAGCGCGGTTCGGATCTGCGCTACGACATGCAGATCACCCTCGAGGAAGCAGCCTTTGGTGTGGAAAAGGAGATCGAGGTGCGGAAGCTCGACACCTGCACGAAGTGCGAAGGCAAAGGTGCCGAAGCGGGATCACGCGCCATCAACTGCCCGACCTGCGGCGGTCGAGGCCAGGTAATCAGCTCACGCGGATTTTTCCAGGTGTCGCAGACCTGTCCACGCTGTCGCGGAGCGGGGCAGATCATCGAGAAGCCATGCCGCGCCTGCGAAAGCGAAGGTCGCGTGGAAAAGACCAGCCGGATCAAGCTGAAGATTCCTGCCGGCATTGCAGAAGGCTCGCGGCTGCGTTCTTCGCACAACGGTGAAGCTGGTATCCGCGGTGGCGCACACGGCGACCTCTACGTGGTCATCCACGTGAAGGAGCACGAGATTTTCCAGCGTGAAGAGGACAACCTTTACTGCGAGCTGCCGATTCCCTTCACGCTCGCGGCGCTCGGCGGCGAAATTGCGGTGCCGACGCTCGAAGGAAAAGCGAACCTGAAGGTGCCGGCGGGAACGCAGAGTGGCCAGATCTTCAAGCTGCGGGACAAAGGCCTCGTCAACGTGAATGGCCGCAATCGCGGTGACCTGCTGGCGCGCGTGGTGGTCGAAGTGCCGACACGACTGAATTCCGAACAGCGCCAGAAGCTGGAAGAATTTGCGGAATTATGCGGCGACGAGAACACGCCGATGCACAAAGGCTTCTTCGATCGCGCGAAAGAGTTCTTTCGTTAGGCTAGTCGTTTCGTGCCGGTCTGATGTCGGCTACCGCGCATGCACCGTTTCTACATCCCGCCGGCTGAATGGGACTCCGCGCGTCTCCGCCTCAGCGGATCTGAGGCGCATCACGCGCGTAATGTTTTGCGTTTTGAGCAGGGCGACAAAGCAGTTCTTTTCAACGGTCGCGGGCGTGAGATCACCGCCGAAGTAACTTCCGTCGGGCGGGAGATTGCGCTGCGGAAGTTGCACGAGTCGACGACGGAGCCGCTCCGTTGCCGCATTACGCTCGGCCAGGCGATTCCAAAAGGGAAAAACATGGATCTCATCGTGCAGAAAGCGGTCGAGATCGGGGCGGCTGAGATCGTGCCAATCATGTCAGATCGCACCGTCGTGCGCCTCGACCCGAAAGACGCCGAGCAGAAGCAGCAGAAGTGGCAGACCGTCGCCATCGAAGCAGCGAAGCAATGTGGTCAGAACTGGTTGCCGGAAGTGCACATCCCGCAAACGACGGCTGCGTTCCTCCGTGACCGCCCATCAGCAGACTTGCAGCTAATCGGCTCGCTAGAATCTGACGCTCGCAACCTGAAGAAGATCCTCGCAGACTTCGCCGAAGAAAAAGGCCAGCAGCGGCCATCGAGCGTGCTGATGATGATCGGGCCGGAGGGAGACTTCACTCCGGCGGAGTTGAACCTCGCGAGGGCGAGCGGCTGCCGTCCGATTACGCTGGGGCCGATCATTCTGCGGGTGGAGACAGCTGCGATTTATTGTCTGAGCGTGCTCTCATACGAG
>JBHENE010000210.1:0-3798 GCA_046262215.1 Chthoniobacterales bacterium
GCCGGTGCCCGCACCGAGGATAAGCGCGTGCCTGAATGATGAGCCGGGAAACATCTCATAGACGCGGCGATAAAACGGCTCCTTCGCCCGCCACGGGATCATGCTCTGGTGGCCGATGCTGTTCACGTCGAGGTTGTAGCCGCTCGGCTGCGCGGGTGTGAGCGTGATTTTGTAGTAGGGCGACCAGTAGGTGTTGCGCTGCAGAAACAGCACGATTGCTGCTGCTGCGCAGACCAAGATCGCGGCGCGGACAACTTCCCTCCGGCTGCTGAGCAACAGCACGATCGCCGCGAGCAGCGCGAACCAATAAATCGGCGGGAGCGCAAAATATCCGATCAGGAAAAACGCCGTTGTGCCGGCCAAACTCCCGAGGATGTCGAACGTGTAGGCTGTGAGCGGTGGAATCTGCGCGAATAACTCGCCAAGCGGTCGCGCCAAGGGGATAAAGGCAGCGGCTACGAACGTGAAAATCAGAGGCAGGAGAATGAAGCTCTCCGCACGCGCGAAGCCGGTCGTGCCCGAGCCGAAGTAGAGCACGTCAGTCGTTGCGATATTCAGCTCAAAGCGATTCAGCGCAACGACAGTTGTCATCGCCAACAGCAGCAGCGGGAATGAAGGGAAACGGAACGTCGCGCGGCGAGCGGCGAGGATTCCCAAGCCGATCCCGAGGAATGACGCGAGCAGAATGAAATTCGTGAAGTAGCTGAGATACCGGACGTAAGCCGGGATCCAGCGGATGCAGAGCAGCTCGAAGAAAAGCAGCGCGAACGAGATCAGGAAGATGCGAAGGCGTGCGCCTTCGACGAATCGCGGTGAAGGCACTTCGATCGTCAGTCGGTCAGGAGTCGCGTAAACAAAGCGTTTCGTATCTTACCAACGAAACGGTTTCGGGTTTTTGTCGCGCAGCCGCTGTTCAGGCGAATCGAAAAGACGCATGTAACGTTCACGCATCGGAGCGAAAAGACGGATCGCGTCATCCCACCGCATGGTTGACGGCCAATGCTCGCGCTGCGGCTCAGTGAACGCCGGGAGGTTCAGATCGCAGGCGCGACTTGGCTCAGTCTTTTGGGAAGCTTCTGATCCGGGCAAGGCCATCCTCGCCACCGTATCGTAGAATCAGATCGCGAAAAGATTCTTTCTCCGGATCAAGCGCGCAGATTCTTACGATCTGGCGAATATCTTCCCAGTCGACTTCGGCTCGGCTGCGCGTCGGACTGGCGGCGGCATGCAGCTTCAAGGCAACGAGGAATTCTGGCCGCGGCACGAGGACGGGTTCGCCCGCGAAATCAGCAACGTGCGCTCCTTCGGAAAGCTTCGCCCAAGTCGAAGCGTCGACGAACATGAGGTCGACCGGCGGCCCGCCGCGATGATTGGATTCCAGCTGTACGAACGCCTCCGTGGCGTGGAAGGAGCGGAAGTCCAGCTCCCGCAGCAGGTCGAGCCATTCGGAACGTTTATCTTCAGGAACCAGAAGGTCGAGGTCGGCGGTGTTCCGAATATAGCCGAGGAGAATGACGGCATTGCCGCCGATGACGAGGCTCGGCAACCCCCGTTCTGCGGCGCGTTTCACGATGGTGGCAAACTCCTCCTCCATCGGCCGCCTCTCGCCACGGCGCGTCATCTTTTTATTCCAGTCAACGTCACGCCTTGGAGGAAGTAGCGTTGCGCGAAGAAGAACATCGCGATCACCGGCAACGTCATGAGGAGCGCGCCGGCCATCACCATTCCCATGCCTTTGCTGGTGCCGGGCAGCGAGACCTGCACCTGAAATGCGTAGAGACCGAACGAGAGCGGATAGAGACGCTGGTCGGCGAGGTAGATCAGCGGACCCATGAATTCATTCCAGGTCGCGAGGAAAGTGAAAATCGCGATCACCGCGAGCGCCGGTTTCACGAGCGGCAACATGATGTGCCAGTAGATGCGGAGAAACCCGCAGCCATCGAGCCGCGCCGCATCTTCGAGATCACGCGGGATGCCTTTCAGAAATTGACGGAGCAAGAAGACGTAAAACGCCGGCGCGCAGAAGCTCATGATCCAAAGCGGGTAGAGCGTGTTGTACCAGCCGAGCTTTTGCATGATCAGAAACTGCGGGATCATCGTGACCTGCGCCGGCAGCATCATTGTCGCGAGCAGCAGCGCGAAAGCGATCTTGCGGCCAGGCCATTGCAGGCGGGCGAAGCTGTAAGCGACTAACGAGCAACTCAGCAACGTGCCGATGAGGTTCAGCGTGACGAGGAAGACGCTCGTGCCGACGTATCGCCAGAACGGAATCTGATCGAGCGTGAGGCGATAGTTGCGCCGGATCTTGGCCCACCATGCGCCCAGTGCGCTGCGACGCTCGAGCTGGACGGTGATCTTCAGCTTCTGCGGATCCGCTTCCGCACCGCCATTGATGGGGCGGAGCAATGTCCAGGTGCGGATCTTCGTCAGGCGGTCGTCTGGGCCGGGCTCCTGCCACGTCGCGAGCACCCAGTTTCGATCCGAGACATCGACCGTGCGTTCGGCTCGAAAACGCTGCCCGTTCTTTTCGACGTAGATCGTGAGCGCGTGCCAGGTGTCGTCGAAGCGGAGCGAGAACTGGAGGCGATGCAGTTGTGCGACGGGGAAGCTGGTCGTGAACGTCTGCGACAGTGTGACCTTGTTGTCGTGCGTGAAGTCATACTTCAACTCCGCAAACGGCTGCTCAGCGGTGCCGCCCTGGACCAGCTGCGCCGGGCCTGTGATCTGCCACGCGGCGGCCGCGTCTTGCGCCGCCACGAGGACATCTTCCTTCGCATCGTATGATCGTGCGCGGAGCGACCCGACACAAAAGGCGCGGCGTAGTTGCGCGATCGCATTGCCGATCATTTTCGTGTCGACTGCGCGAGTGATCTCGTTCCGCAGCTGGTCGGCTGGGGCTTTCCAAACGTCGGGCGGAAGCGTGTTGACGAGCTGCTGGTAAACGCCGCGAGCTAGCTGTGTTGTCAGCACTTTGCGATCGATATCTGCCGGCCAAGCCACATCGCCGGCCGTCGCGATCCGTTGCTCGATCATCGGCATCGCCTCCATCATGCGCGGACCTGTTAGACCGGCGAAGATCCGATCGTCGACATACGGTGACTGCAGACGTGGAATCGGGCGTTCCGGGAGGAAGCGATTGTTCCCATCGAAGAGCTCGCGATCGAGTTTCGCCGAGGTTGAAGCCATCCAGAAAAACGGCCACGCGAAGATAGCAGCGCCGACAAAAAGCGCGGCGTAGACAAGAGCGCGGCGGATCATTCCTCGTAGTGCACCCAACGTTTCGCGAGCTTCAGTTGCAGCAGCGTCAAACCAAACACAGCCAGGAACAGGATCCATCCTAACGCCGACGCGTAGCCCATCTGCAGAAAGCGGAAGGCGCTGTTGAAGAGATGATAAGCGTAGAACAGCGTCGAATCGACGGGTCCGCCACGCGTCATGATGAACGCCTGCGTGAAGATCTGCAGCGTCGCGATCAGGCCCATGATGAGGTTGAACAAAATATAGGGCGACAAGAGCGGCAGCGTGATGTGGCGAAAGCGTTGCCACGCGCCGGCGCCATCAAGGGCGGCTGCTTCGTAGTAGCTCGCGCTAATCCCCTTCAGACCGGCGAGCCAGATGATAATCGCGCCGCCGGAACTCCAGAGGCCCATGATGATGAGCGCGATCTTACTGGTGTGCTCATCCTCCAGCCAATTCGGGCCGTGAATCCCGACCGAGGCGAGCATGCTGTTCAGCAAGCCGGCCTGTGGATTGAGGATCCAGATCCAGAGGATGCTCGACGCGACAATTGGCATGATG